>JBAZBZ010000030.1 GCA_041671145.1 Bacteroidales bacterium
AGTGCGGTAAAATTCATTTTTTTAGATTATAAACTCCTTATTTTCTGATGTTTGTTTTTTTGGAATTTTAAATTTTTAGCAAATGTCACAACTCAGGAACAATCCATTTTTTGGGGTAAAAATGAAAAAATCAGACGTTGATTTATTATAAAAGTTATGAAAAAATACGGATTAATAAATCATATATTATCATAATTTTTCTGCGTTAATCTGTGTCTGATTTTTTTAACGTTGATAAAAAACTTTACTGAACTTTGAAAGTTTAGTAAAGTACCCCATTGTTCTATATCAAAGGAATTAATAATTCAACTCTTGTGCCCGAAGCGTTTCCGTTGGCATCTTTAAGGTCGGTATATGTTATTTCGATATTCATGTTTTTTATAGCATGAAGAATATCCATGCGCTGCTTGTTTATTGCAGTACCGAATGATTGATGTTTTATGTTTTTTATCCGTTTTAGTTCCATTGCTTTTTCACGTCCTATGCCGTTATCTTCTATACTGCATAAAATATATTCTTTTTCATTAACTTTCTTTAAACTGCATTCGAGCAGTAATTTCTTTTCTCCTTCTTTTGGCACAAGTGCGTGTAGTATGGCATTTTCGATATATGGCTGAATAAGCAAAGGAGGTATTTCATTTTCTTCGGGGTTTATTTTTTCTTCAATTTTTACTTCGAAGCTAAAGCAATCATCAAACCTTAGCGATTCGAGTTCAACATATAGTTTAACGGCAGTTATTTCATCATTTATAGGTACAAGCTGACTTTGGCTGTTTTTTAAAATCAACCGCATTAAGCTTGCAAACTTACTCAAGTATCTGCTCGATTCGAGTTTTTCGTTTTTTAAAATAAAATTATTTATTGAATTTAATGAATTGAAAATAAAATGCGGATTCATTTGCTTGCCCAATGCCTGAAACATAAAATGATTGAGGTTTTTTTCGAGTTTGTTCCGGTTTTTTATATTCCTTATTGTTATAATATATATTGATGAAATTATTATAAAAATTACAAATACAACTATAGTTCTGAACCACCATGTTTGCCAGTATGGTGGATTAATTACAAAATCAATAGTAGCAGGTTTGCTGCTCCATACTCCATCTTCGTTGCTTGCATAAACTATAAATTTATATTGCCCATGTGGTATAAAGGGATATGTTATTGTATTTATAGTTGAATAATGCCAGTTATCATCTATGCCTTGAAGCTTGTATTTATATAAAAGTTTTCCCGCATTTCTGTATGAAAGTCCAACAAATGAAATATTAATGTAATTCTGATTATATTTTAAAGTATAATTACTTTTAATGGAAGTATCCTTTTCCATTATGCGCATTTTTGTGATATAAACCGGAGGCGCAATTTTATTGGTTGAAACTTTGTAATAATTAAATATTGTTATTCCCTGTTTAGTGGCAAGATAAACATTGGAATCATTCACATAAACTTTATTGATTTCATTTGAAATCAATCCTTTTATGGTTGTATAATTTTCAATCTTAAAATCATTTAATTTTACCGTATTCAAAATTATTTTATTCAATCCATTAAGTGTAGCAACCCATAATACTTCTTTGCTATAACATAATGAAGTGATTTTGTTGCTTGTAAGTCCGTTTTTAATTGAGAACTGTTGTTTTAAAGAATCGCCCGATAATACTAATACTCCGTAATCATCTGTTCCTACAAAGACCACGCCATTAATCTCACAAACATCGTTTATTCTATTTTTTAGGAGTTTGTTTTTATTTCCATAGTTAACATATTTATAAGTAATATTTTTATTTGAACCTTTTTCATGTAATTTCCACAACCCGTTTATTGTTGCCAACCATATTCCACCATCTTTGCTTTCGGATAGTGAATATGTTTTTAGTTCAAAATCCTGACATAAATAACTATCATAAATAATAATATCATTATTAACTTTAACTAAACCATGATTCACACCAAGAAATAAATATTTGTTTTTTAATAAAATATTATAAACAATATAAGAAGGTTGATAAAGTGAAATAGTCCTTTTATCTACTTTATGTTTATTAAAGTAACTGTATAAAACATTATCAGTTACATTGCGAATTTTTTTTAATTTTCCATTAAAAAAATAATATAAATATTGTGAAGTTCCAAACCATATTTTGTTGTTTAAAGTATCATTATAGAAACAATATATATCAGATTTAACTTCATCGGGAACTTGTTTATATTTTAATTTGTGTTTATCTATTGACATTAAAATACCATTACTCTTACCTGCTTTAAAAGAATTATTTTTTTTAAAAATAATGCAATTAACATTATTATCGGTATTTTTTTCATCAAAATAATTTTGTATTTTAAGTGAAGGAATATAATAAACTCCATCATCGAGTGTTGTAACCCACATACCCTTTTCATTATCTATTAATGTTGATGAAACAGATTTTCCGGGAAAATAATTTTCAGGAGGATTATCAAAATCACCTTTTCGATAACAATGTAACCCATTTTTATAAATCGATAGCCAAATATTATTTTCAATGTCCTTGCTCAACCATGTAATAAAAGAAGGGTATTTTATTAGTTTATCAAGTTTATAATTTTTAATAATGTGTAAGTGTGAACTATAAGAATATAAAAAAAGATTTGTGTAATTTTCAATAAAAAAACTCAAATTATTAATTTTTTTTTCAGGTGAAAATGGAATTATAAATTTAAAATTGCTATTAATTTTATGTATAGATATTCTTGCTTTTCCTTTTATGACATGGTCAGTTCCCACCTGATAAGTTTCTTCTTTTTTGGGAAGCAACACGCAAGGTCTAATTAATCCAAAATCATTTTTTGTAACATTTCCTTTATCAGTAATTTCAATTAAGCCATAATAATGTACACTAATAAAAACATGTTCATTTTTATTAACTCTAAATCCTAACTTAACATAATTTGGAGTTTCCTTAAAAACTTTTTGCAGTTGTTCATTGTATTTATACTTATATATTTTGCCATTATAGTAATACGAAAGTTTGCACGAAACCGATATAAACCATAATCTTCCTTTGTAGTCCTCGTATATTTCGAGAGTTGAATTTTCAGGCAATCCGTTTGAGGTATTAAAGTTTTCGAATTTATATCCATCAAATCTGCTCACACCATTGTTGGTTGCAAACCACATATAACCCTGCCTATCCTGAATTACATGAAAAACTTCCGACGAAGGCAAGCCGTCTTTTACAGAGTATTGTTTAAAAAGAGGTGTTTGTGAATATGAAAAAAATATAATCCAGATAAGTAATATAAACAGACAAATTCTTTTTGACATAAAGCTAAATTTGGTTCTATAATGGACATTGCAGGTAATAAGAATTGCTACAGATTATTCGCTTTTTTTTTCTTTTTAAGATGCTCATGAGAACGCTTCGGTTAAGTTCTTAGATTATAAAATAATTATTTTTGTTACTAAACTTTTAAAGTTTAGTAAAGCTTAATAAGAAAAATTTAATTTATTTTACAATCCAATGGATTACCACACAGGAATTTTTCAACATCAATTGCAGCCATGCAACCCGAGCCGGCGGCGGTTATTGCCTGACGGTAAATTTCGTCCTGAACATCTCCTGCAGCAAACACTCCCTGTACGCTTGTTTGAGTAGTTCCGTGTTTTGTAATTATGTAGCCGTTTTCATTTGTCTCAAGTTGACCTCTAAAAACTTCGGTGTTTGGATGATGTCCGATGGCAACAAAGAATCCCTGAATATCTAGTTTTACTTCCTTTTTATTTTTTAAATCTTCAAGCAATAACCCTTCAACAGCATGTTCGCCGAGAATATCCTTTATAATATGACTGTAAAGAATTTTAATATTAGGAATTTTTGAAATTTTTTCCTGCATATATTTTGAAGCACGGAATTCATTTCTTCTGTGAATTAAATAAACAGTTTTGCAAATTCCCGCAAGATATGAAGCTTCTTCAGTAGCAGTATCGCCGCCGCCTACAATAGCAACATCCTGTTCTTTGTAGAAAAATCCGTCGCACTGGGCACAAGCAGAAACTCCGAATCCAGCAAGTCTTTTTTCCGATTCAATTCCGAGCCATTTTGCAGTTGCACCGGTAGCAATAATTATTGTTTCTGCTAATATTTGTTTATTATCATCAGTAAAAATCGCAAAAGGTCTTTTAGAAAAATCAACCTTGGAAATTAATCCGAACCGTATTTGAGTATCAAATTTTTCTGTTTGCTTCTGCATAAGTTCCATGAGTTCCGGTCCACCAACACCACGCGGAAAACCAGGAAAATTTTCGACATCAGAAGTTATGGTTAATTGTCCGCCGGGTTGTAATCCCTGATACAAAACAGGATTTAATCCGGCTCTCGCTGTGTATATAGCGGCAGTATATCCGGCAGGTCCGGAACCTATTATCAGGACTCTTATTTTTTCAATCTCTTCGCTCATGATTTTTTACAGTTTAACAATTCAGCAATTTAACAATACAATTTATGTTTTTATTTAACCAATTCATTAAAGTAGCTAAGATATTTATTTTTCTGCGATTCGAAAGAATATTTTTCTTCAACGGTTTTTCTTCCGTTAACTCCGAATTTTTTTCGTAAATCTTCCGAATCTATCAGTAATGAAAGCTTTTCAACCCATTCTTCATTTTCGCATGCAAGATAACCATTAACACAATTTTCAATTATATCAGTATTAACTCCTACGGGCGACATTATTGCAGGTATTTCCAAAGCCATATACTGAAGTCCCTTGAAACCGCATTTTCCTTTTGCCCACTCATCATCGGGAAGTGGCATGATGCCGATATCAAATTCACTCATATCTTCAATTTCTTTTTCTTTGCTCCATTTGCAGAAAGTGAATTCAACTTCGTTTGAATGAAAAGGAACGTCGGAAATCATTTTAAAATAAACTTTATCGTTGTATATTTCTTTTATTTTTTTCAGAAAGGGAACAGCAAGTTGAAGATGTTTCAAAGTAGTTGAAGAGCCAGTCCATCCTATACAAATTCTGTTGTCTTTTTTAAAAATCGATTTTTTTTTATAAAGAAAAGCGTCAATTGTTGTGGGAACAATTTTAACATTTTTGTTTTTTTGCAGTGCAAAATCAGCGAGGTATGAATTACCAACAAAAACCATATCTGAAAGTTGGGTTATTTCAGATGTTTTCATGGGATTTTTCAGCCATGCAAGATTATTGTTGCCTTCGGAAACATCGTTAAGCCATATTGCATCGTCGAAATCAAGAATTATTTTTGCTTTTGATTTTTTAAATTGTTTTTCAAAAAATGTTGTTCCCAGCATAAATGCTTCGCGATAGATGAAAATAATATTAAATTCCGAAGCCCGCTGTAAATCTTTTAACCGGTGAAAAAAACTTTTTAATAATATTCTGAATTTTTGAAAATATTTACTTTTTGAATAAAAAGCAATATCATCTTTTTCGTTAATTATATATGAAATTTCGTAATCGTAACCGTTACTTTTAAGGAAGCTGAGATATTGTTCGAAGCGAAATCGTTGTCCCGGAGACCTTCCCGGACGATGAGGTGCTATATATAAAATCTTCTTCACTCCAAATAATAATTCTGATTATACTTTAATTTTAAGGTTTGCGAGCAGCGATTCGAAAAGAATTCTGCCGTCGGTATTAAATAATTCTTCGTCTGATGCTCTTTCGGGATGGGGCATCATTCCGAAAACATTTCTGTTTTTATTGCAAATGCCTGCAATATTATCGAGTGAACCATTAGGGTTTGAAGCATCGGAGCAGATTCCTTTCTCATCACAATACCTGAATAATATCTGGGCGTTTTTTTTAAGGTTTTCGAGAGTTGTGTCATCAGCGTAAAATCTGCCTTCAGCATGAGCAATAGGTATTTTAAGGGGCTTTTTTAAATCAGTTTCAGAAGTTAAAATTGTATTTTTTGTTTCGGTTTTTATATAAATATTTTTACAAATAAATTTCTGATTTATATTACGCAGCAAGGCACCCGGCAATAACCCCGCTTCACAGAGGATTTGAAATCCATTGCAAATGCCCATGAGATAACCGCCGTTTTTTGCGTATTCAATAATTTTTTCCATTATCGGAGAAAACCTTGCTATTGCTCCGGAACGAAGATAATCGCCATAAGAAAAACCACCAGGAAGTATTATGAATTGGCAGTTTTGAAGGTTTGTATCTTTGTGCCAGAGTTTAACCACTTCTTGCTTCATGATGGTTTCAAGCACATAAATAATATCCTGGTCGCAGTTTGAGCCCGGAAAAATAACAACACCGAATTTCATTTTATTTTAATTTTGTTTCAAAGATAATAAAAATTGAAAATTAAACAATTTAGCAATTCAACAATGCAACAAAAAACCAGTTTTCAAATAAATTTAAAAACAACAACAGCAGACACAATGAGCCATAGTACTGTTTCTGCAAATTTTTTGTTTTTATTTTCCATGAGATATTTAGAAATAAAAATTGTAACAGGAATATAAATCAGCAAGAAATGAGTTATTGATTTTTTATTAAGAAATAAAAAAGTAATTATAAAAAATAAGAAAAACCATATTAATATGGAATGAAATTTCCGGAGTTTTATGATATATTCCGCAACACCCCTGATTTTTTTAATCCACGAAAAAACTATAATTAAAGTTATTATTAAAATAAAAATAAAATAAATATCAGCAATAAAATATATTCTTGAAGTTAATGTTCCGTAGAAATGTGAAGTAAAAAAATAATCAAGTTTATCGAACCAGAAATAATAAGTAAGTACAAAGCAGTAGGGGAGCAGGAATCCGGAGAATAAAATGAACAATTCCCTTAAATTTGTTGAACGCAGAATAATCAAACTTATAAAAGCAACCGGTAAAATAAAAGCCGAGGGAAAATAAAAAAGTGAAGCAATTGAGATGAAAAACGAAGAATTGAAAATGTTTTTATCACTTTTTTCTTCTTTTTCATAAAAAAGTAAAGTGGAATTTAATGCAAGCAGAATAAACAAATTTGCAATAATAACAGGATTGAAATTTATGAATGTATTGTTGCTGCATAAAAGTAAAATATAAATAAATGCTGTGAGATAGCTGTTTTTTATAAATTCGAGATTTGTAGCAATATTATTGATGATTAATGCCTGTGAAATAATTAAAATTATTCCTGTTAACATTGAAACAATTTTAAATGAGTTTATAAAACCGGCTAATATCTCAAAAAACGGCATTGCTCCCGATGTATTTATTTCGGCAGGTTGGGCAAATGACAGCAAAAACAAAATAATAGCAACAAGAGGAATGAAGATAAGAGTAATAGTATGACTTGAAGAGAAAAATTTTAACATTTTAATATTTCAATATATCTAATTTTGTTAAAGGTCGTTTATTTTTGTGCCATATAAAATCTTTCAGATATAAGTTGCTTCTGTCGTTATTTTTGGGTGGATGAAGCACAGCTTTTGGTTTGCTGATGAATTTAATTCTTTTAACCTTTTTGTCTTTAAGATAAATTATCAGGTTAGCTGCTTCGGCTTTGTTAATGCCCATATACAATCCTTTATCATCTTCAACATAATAAATAGTTTCTCCGTTGCCGTTTACCATAACTTTATACAACTGATTATTTTTTACATAACCGAGCATGTTTCTTCCTTTTATCTGGTTATATCTGCCTGTGTCTTTCTGCGAGATTATAAATGCATTTTCATTCATGTATATTGATTCTATCTCTTTATTTTTTAATCTTATTTCGGTGTATTTTGCTGTAAGCTGATTTTCATCTGACCATAAAATAGGAGTAATATAAAGTTTTATTATGGAATCACTGAGTGCATATACAAGCGAATCGCACATTCCCTGCATATCCGATTTGAAAAACTTTGCTTTATGATAGGCAAATAATGTTTTGTGTTTTTTTGTTGAATCGGAAACTGATTTTAAAGTATCGGCATGGAGAAAAAGCGTGTCTTCTTCCATAATCTGACTTAAAAATGTTTTTCCTGTAATAAATAAATTTCCTGTTTTTTCATAATACTCCGAATAATCTCCGGTTACAGTTATTTTCTGCAAAGTATCAATTAGAATTACTTTGCCAATGGCTTTTCCAAAACCTTTATTTCTGTCGAAAAATAAACTGTCGCTTTTTATTGTTTGCTCTTTGCTTATGAGGTATGCATTTTTGTTAAACTGCGATATATCTGTATGTGAATTATACCAACCGTTTTCACAATAAATAAAATCCGAATCGCTCTTAATTGTTGTAGGACCCAGAAAATACGATGTTTTTGTTGCAGTATTATAAAGTAATGTATCACATTTAGTAACGTAATCGGGATTTATGAGCACTACATTTTTTTTAAAATAGAATTCATTTTTACCGGAATAAAAATAGCCGTAAGTGCTTGTCAGGGTATTTTCTTTGTCAACAATCTTTCCGCCGGTTGTGTATATTCCGGTGTTTTTGTTTTCATCAAATGTTAAATGTGTAGTAGTAAGAGTAATTTGTTTGTCTTTTAATATCACGTTACCTTGTATGTCGGCAATTTTTGTGTTGCCGTTATAATGAAGTATGTCGCCATATAAATTTGTAGTGTCGCTTTGCCGTACGTGAACTTTGCTGTATGCTATTAATGTATTATCTTCGCTGTTTAAATGAGCACTGTCGCAGTAAATATATACCTTGCCCTGCCACATAACCACATTCCCAATTAATCTTTTTATATTTTCGCCCATGCTTTTGTCAAATTCAAGCGAGTTTGCATTAAATTCAATTTTTTGCTTGTTTTGCGCAAAAGCCCAAATGCTATGCAAAAATAAAATGACTGTTATAAAAACAATAAAATATTTTTTACTTTTTTCCACTAACAAAATTGCTTTCTGAAAAATGGTTATCAAATCAATTAATAAAAAACAAAGATAATTGAATTTTATTATTTGGGAATATATTAGATTTTTTCGGAACTATTACAAATCTGCTAAACCACTTGCGAATTAAATTACTTGCTTATAACTTTAAATTCGGTACGTCGGTTGAGCTGTCGTCCTTTTTCGTTATCATTGGGAGCAACAGGTTGTGTGAAGCCATATCCTGCAGATGTCAATCTGCTTTTATCAATACCTTTGTTTAGCAAATAATCAACAACTGCTTTTGCTCTGTTTTCGGATAGTTTCTGATTATATTTGGCATTTCCTTTATTGTCGGTATGTCCGGAGATTTCAATTTTCAGAGTAGGCATATCCTGCAGTAATTTCAAAACTCTATCAAGTTCGGGAATTGAGGCTTTGCGAAGTGTTGATTTATTAAAGTCGAAGAAAATATTATTAAGAACGACTTTTGTTCCTGCTTCAATTTTCTTTAATGCAAAATCTTTTTTAACTTCAATGTATTCATAAGACAAAGGAATGTTTACATTTTCAGAGCTGAACATGTATCCATCGGCTTTTACGGTAACGCCGAAATTTTTTCCTGAAGGAATTGTAACAAGATATTCTCCGGTTTTATTGTCCGCCTGAATTGTAGAAATAACTTTATTTTGTTCGTTGTCGGTAATTTCAATTTCAGCTTTTATAGGTTTATTATCTGCAGCATCGGTAACAATTCCTTTAAGTCCTATCATTGATTTTTCCCTTATTTCAACAGGTTTTTCGAGCATAACTTCGCTCACAGGCTGGGCAATTGATGCGATTAAATTATCCTCCTGACTATTTATAACCGGTTTATCGGTGATATAAGTTATTTTATAAATATCGCTTCCGCCGATTCCGTTTTCCCTGTTTGATGAATAATAAGCAAAATTTGTTTTGTTGCCGAAAGCAAAATAGGTAAAATCATCACACGGCGTATTAACAGGAAAGCCCAAATTCTTGGGCTCAGACCATTTGCCATTTTCATTAACCGATTTAAAAACATCGAACCCACCCATTGAATTATGTCCTTTGGAAGAAAAATACAGAGTTTTACCATCAGCAGTAATGAAAGGAAATTCTTCGTCATAAACAGTATTTATAGTACTGCCGAGATTCAAAGGTTTTGTCCATCTGCCTTTTTCGTCTTTTGTACATAAATAAATATCGCTTCCTCCTATACCATCTTTTTTATTACTCACAAAATATAATGTGTTTCCATCAGGTGTGATTGCAGCGGAAGATTCGTGATTACGTTTTGAGTTAATTTCTTTACTCAACCTATCGGGTCTTGTCCAGCGTTTATCTTTATAAAATTCGGAAATATACAAATCACCATGTTTAGAGCCGTCATAAATGAGCATAATTTTTCCATCGCCCGACAAACCTGCAACAGCACTATTATCTTTTGCATTAGATGAATTGTCGTAATTTTCAGCGTTGCTCCATAATTTATTACTCATTTTCGTAACAAAAATATCTTCAAAATATTTATTATCAACCCTGCATATTTTTTCTCTGTTATTTTCTTTTCGTCGTGATGTGAAAAGCAAAGTTGATTCGTCGGAAGTTAGCACGGGAAAATAATCATCATACTTTGAATTTACAACACTGCTAAAATTATCAATAAAACATTTTACGGGAGACTTTGCCAGTATTTTTCCGTTTTCACATTCTGTAATTTTTTTATCAACATTATTGTTTGGATTTGCTACTCCATTTTGGTTTATATTTTTTTTATATAAATTGTATTCTTTAATTGCATCGTCCCACTTCATCGAAAACTGGTATGCTTGTCCAAGGTAATAATGCGCTTCATTTAAAGAAGTTTCATTAAGTTTTATAGCTTTAATTAAAAATTCAGTGGCTTTGCTTTTTTCATTTGTACACAGATATGTTTTTCCTATTTTTAAATTAAGTGCTGCATTGTTGGGATTAAAGTTATTTGCCTGCAAATAACATTCTAATGCATTATCATAATCTATTCCGCCAAGTTGAAAATATTCATCGCCTTTTTTTATTTGCTTTTTAGCTTTTCTTAATTCACCTTTTTTATCATGAAAAATGCTTTTTGTAAATTCTACATTCTGTGATTTTACAAAAAATCCGGTAGTTAATATTGATAAAATAAATATTATTCTGGTAATAATTTTCATCTGTTTAAATTTTGTAAGTAATTAATAATTCTGCTGTTAATTTGCTGTTCTGTTTTTTTAGCTTTTTTAGTTACTCGCTCCCGCAAAAGTCCACCCCCTCAACCCGCTCGTGAATATCCATGCATTTCTTCGTTGAAAATAGCACTGAATTTTTAATCATTTACGGTTTGTGCAACTTTTTTTGATTGCATGGATATTTCATAAAAAAATAATTTAAAGCATTAAAATATAGGACAAATCTATATTAAATTTGTTAAATTAACAAGAACGAAAAAAAATTAGTTCTATAACGTTTTATATAAATAAAAAAACCACAGATTCACGGATTTTAAAAACAATAATTTTAAATCTGTGAATCTGTGGCAAATTTATTTTTTACTTTATTTCAAGCGTACTCCCGCTTTGTATTTCAATATCGTTTTTTAATAAAACATCATTTGCGCTAATTTTTAATTATTTTTTTTGTAACTGATAAATTATTATTTAAAATCCGAACAAAGTAAATACCGCTTTTAAAAGAAGTCATATCAGTTTTATAAGTCGTAATATCTTTTAAATTTATTTTTGATTCAATAATACCAAGCATATTATAAATAATAATACTTCCATCAAATAAACTGTGAAAAGTGAAATTTAATTCTTTCTGCACAGGATTAGGTTTTATTTCAATTATATTATTTTTACTTTTTTCTATAACATTAACTGAAAAATAAAAACAAGTATCTGTTGCCTCTTGAAGTTTATTTTTATAAACATATTTTCCATCCTTGGAAACGCATAATAACAGACGGGGAGGTTCAGAACAAGAATAACCACTTGCCTGAAAAAAAACACCGAAAGTTGGTCCTATTCCTTCAATAAAAGTCAATTTTTGTTCTGGCCAATCAACATAATTAAACCTTATTTTTTTGCAACTATTTTCATAATAAACAGAATCAACAATTGCAATTGAATCTGTAAAAGTATTAGGGTTCATTTTAAATGTATCACCAACATTCAAATTCAAATCCATCGACAAGTATTCTTTTTCCTCATAAGAATCATATAACCACAGTTTACCATTAAGTGTGTCTTCATTTATAAAAAGACATTTATTATAATAAGAAGCTAAACAAATGTTTCCTCCATCTGCAAATACTATTTTTTTATACTTTCTAGTATTTATTATAGTATCAGAACAGATTGTATCTGGACATACGGTAAAACTATATGTTGCGAATCCATCACAAATTTCAACCGAAATATTCCATTCAGTAAAATTTTTTCCGTATATTGATTTATACGTTTGGCTAAACGCATTTATCGAAATCAATAAATTTATTGTAACGATAAGGCAAACAATAAATATTTTTTTCATAATATTTGATTTTAAAATTAATAAAATTATTTAGTTTATATAAAAAAGATGGTATCTTCGGAAAGATACCATCTTTACTAAATTTACGGATTCATTTTTTTAATTTCACCATAAGTTAAATCGCTTAATCCGCCTGCATCAATAGTTATATTATCATCGGTATTTATTTCGAGCACTCCATTGTTTATTAAAGTTAATTTACCTCCCGATTCTACAACAACATTTGCACTGTTTATAGTTCCATTGCCACTATACCGAAATAAGTTTTATTGTTTTATTATTTTTTTTATTTCTACATTCTTATTATTTACAATCTTTATAAAGTAAACTCCGCTCTGTAGTTCACTAATATCAACATCTGTTTTATTGTTTTTAATTTGTTGCTTTATCAATTCTTCACCGTTTAGGTTATAAATTGTAATAATGCTTTGTTCTTCTTTTTTTGGGAGTTCTATTGTTATTTGTGTGCTTGCAGGATTTGGATATATTTTTGAATTTATTCCCATTGAATTAATATCCTCAACGCTTCCTGCAAAATCATTAATTTGAAAATCATCATACATAAGTCCATCCAAATTATTTTGAATAGAATCGCTTACAAAAGAAAACCGAAACAAAATTGTATCTCCATGGGCACCGGGTAAAAGATTAAGACCACTAACACCAAAAGAAAAATGAATCCATCCATTTGAATTACCTGTAAGGACAGGTTTAGGTGGTATGTACATTACATAAAATTTATATAAAGTATCATTAATATTAACCCATGTTGTTCCATTATCATACGAAAACTCAATAGTTCCATAATCTTTTAGTGTATCCGAATTAACTTTATAATAACCTCCAATGAGGGTCATTCCTTCACCAGAAAAACCACCTGCTGGATAATCTAAAATAATAAATGAAGAAATATTGTTTTTCGGATAAGAATACAAAGTATCAGTTACAATTGCATTTGGTATGGAATGAGCACTTGTAAAAACAGTTTTTTGAGGTTCCCCGATTTGCCATAAGTTATTTGGATTACTAATCGTATCTATAAATAAATGTGATAAATTATTTGTGTCATCAAAATTTATATTATAAACAGCATCTCTTTTTTGGCAAAAAACACTTGTAATGCAAAATACAAGTACAATAAAAGTAAATATTTTTTTCATAAAGCTTAGTTGAAACTAAAATCCCCCATACAAAAATATGATTTTATATTTATGTATGGGGGATATTTGGTTTTACTTTAATACACCACCACCTTTTTATTTACAACACTCCCATTTGCAAAAATGCACTGTGCAATATAAACTCCTTTTTTAATTGAATTTAAAGGCAAGCTGCAATTACCATTGCAATTATTCCATTCATGTATTGTTTGCCCCGAAACTGAAATAAGTTTTATTGCTTTTATTTTTTCTGCTCCTGTTATTTGTAACTCCTGCAATTGCCGGTTATATATAATTTGTGGGACTTTATTATTTATTTGTTTATTTGTTATTTTGACTGGTGAACTACCGCAATTTTCACATACACTATTACCGGGTTCATTATAACATAGTAAGGTATTTCCTCCTTCAAAACAAATACCGAAACTCGAATGGATAAAACCTCTGCTGTAGCCAACGCCTTCAATTAAACAAATACTATCATTACGGGAATATTTAACCGGGCCGCACAAATGCGTATATTTATTTGTAACAAATCGTTTATGATACTTACCACATATTTCAATTGAATCAACTAATATTATTATAGCACCATTATGATCATCATCAAAAAGTGTATCTCCTATTTTGCAATTAAAATTATATAAAAGTTTTTCAATCGTATCATTATTTCTAATTACTTTAACCTGTTTATTTAATGTATCATTTCTTATTAATCCCCAGTAAAAAGTATCTTTTTGTATAGGTCCCACCATGGGATTTCCAATATAATAACAAAAAAACTTGAAATATTTTATACTACTTATTATTGTATCTCCATTTTTATAATAAGTATAATAATAATCTGTGGGGTATCCTGCAATACCATTATTGCTATATGTTTCATCTATCCAAATACCACTATCCAAATTTAAAGGAATATAATTTTGGGAAAAAGAATAACTTGAAATAAATATGATTGATAATAAGATTATTTTTTTCATAATATTTAATTTTAAAATTAATAAAATTATTTAGTTTATATAAAAAAGATGGTACCTTACAAAAGATACCATCTTTACTAAATTTACGGATTCATTTTTTTAATTTCACCATAAGTTAAATCGCTTAATCCGCCTGCATCAATAGTTATATTATCATCGGTATTTATTTCGAGCACTCCATTGTTTATTAAAGTTAATTTACCTCCCGATTCTACAACAATATTAGCATTTGTAACAGTATTTCCATCAATTGCAAGCGTCGCACCCGATTCTATTGTTATTGTTGCCTGCGTGGGCATTGTTTGAGCGGCTTGTATTGTTAATGTTCCTGCTGTTATGTTTATATCGTCGCAAATTGTTTGAGTTGTTGTCCATGTGGTATTGGAGGAAATAGTTACAGGTGAACCCGAATAACAATAACCCGGCAAGTTTGTTTTGTATATTCCCCGTCCATGAGTTGCTACGTACAAATCACCTGTTTTCCTGTTAATCTTCATGTCAGCAGCCATAGCTTGCGGAAACTGGCTGTTGTTCATCAGGTGCCACGAATCGTCAGTTAAATGACGGTAATAAACTCCAACATCAGTTCCAAGCAATAATCGCTGATTAGCTTCATCGAATATCATATTTAAACAAGGAATATCGCTCAAACCATTAGAATAATCCTGCCACGAACTGCCACCATCGGTTGACTGATAAACTTTTTTTACCGTTTCATCGTCCATTATGCTTTCGAGGCAAACCCATACATGATTGGGGTCGGATGGGTGGGTTACAATTCCCGTAACTCTTCCTACATAAAGCACCGATTGGTCGAAATTGGCTGTTATATTGCTTACAGTTGCTCCGCCATCGGTGGATTTTTTTAATTGAAAATATGTGTACCATGGGGCACCGGTAGGAAAATAATGAAATTGCAATGCGTAATATATTACATTTGGGTCAGAAATGCTATAACCTACAGCAGAAATGCCATCGACTTGAACTGTTTCATTGTTTATTACTTGCCACTTTTCTTCTTCAGGAATTGCATTTGACCAATTTGCTCCATGATTGGTGCTTTTCTTAATTACCGGCTTATAATAATTTCCATAGGGACCTTCATTTGCTGCAATATAGACCCATTTTGTAACAGGGTTTTCAACAAGAGGGGTATTGATAAAACCTGTAACAATTCCACTACCGCAATTGTGAGTAAAATAACGATAATTGAGACCACCAATTAATGTATAATAAATATTGTCGTGGTCAGTAGGGTCAATATAAGTAGTTCCACCATCGCCTCCGCAAACATAACTCCAATTATTTCCACCGTCAGTGGATTTATCTGTACCATTATCATTTCTTCCTATGGCAATTGTATATGGTGGAGACGATTCTTCGGATATTCCTACAGAATAACATTCACCTATATTCATTCCCTGATTTATATCCTGCCACGAACTGCCATTATTTGTACTTTTCATTATACCACCATCGTTTGCAACATAAACAACATCATTCCCGCCGGTTGTATATGTGGCAAAGCCCCTTATGTCAGCATGCCACCCAGAAATTGAAGGAAAGTTATTATTTGTAAAATTATATTTTGCTAAACCAATAACACCAAAATAAATATTATCTGAGGTAATTGACATTATTAAATTAAATCCAGCATTATAATCATATATAGAACCATTGGAAGCTATATTTGTAAATGAATTCCCATTGTCAGTTGACAATTCAATATCTATTCTTCCTGGACTTGGTAGTAATAAAGAAACTATAAAATCATAAGGATAATCAGGTCTAAATCCAATAGCAAGTCCATCTTGAAATTTATCAGAAAGATCAGCAATATTTTCTGCTAAATTTGCCGACCAGTTATTTCCTGCATCGGTGCTTCTGTATATGTACCCACCGTCGCTTTGGTAACCTTTTCCTCTGGATGAAATAATTATTATATTAGTGTTACCGGGATTCATTATCATGTTGTCGTAATCGCAATAATCACTTCTATCTTGATTCATAGGTAAAGCAGGGGCATTTTTATCCACCCAGTTGTACCCGCCATTTGTTGATTTATAAACAGTGCTGTATGATAAAGCATAAATAATTTGTGTATTATCAGGGTCAATCAAAACTTTAAATATTGCTCTTTCTCTTGCGGGTAAGCTTTGCATGGAATTCGTATTCCAGTTCTGCCCGCCGTTGGTAGTAAAAAAAACACCATACCCAAAGTTCATTCCCGTAAAAGTACTGCCATTGCCTATATATTTTCCTGTGGCAATATAAATATTATCGGCATCATCGGGGTTAACGGCAATATCTTTTACACCAAAAGTAGGAAGCTGGTCGGTAAGGCAAACCCAATTGCCTCCGCCGCTTGTGCTTTTCCATAAGCCACCCGAAGCAGCACCAACATAAACAATATTACTGCCCGAACTTGCCCACACACATTTTGTTTGCCCAAGGTCTTGTACCCATTCATTACCCGTAGAATTAGTAAAAGGTCCAAGAGCAGTCCAGTTTTGTGTTGCACCGTTGTTCACATTACGGGTTTTAACCTTTAATGCATTGTTGCAATTATTTATATAATTATACATTGTTTTGGAATATGCGTCGGAAGTACCGTTTCTGCCGGCACGCGAATCCCAGAACCATGTACAATTATTAAACCTGCCCCAGCTATCGTTGTCGGGCTCTTTTATAGTATCCTTATCTTTATTAAGGTGTTTAAGTGAATCTTCCAATTTTAAATTATTTTCTGCTAATTTACGTAACTGAAAATAATTAGCCCTGTTGTTGTTTTGTGCTGTAACTATTACAACCCAAAACAAAAATAAGAAAATTAATTTGTTTCTCATATTTATAAAGGGTTTTATTTAGTTAAAATCATTTGTTTAGTTTCACTTGCCTGTCCGTCGGTAATTAAAACATAAGCGTAAATACCTGAGAAAAGCTCGCTGCCTTGTATTGTAACGCTTGTATTACCACGTTCGGAAATATTAAAACATTTTACAAGTTCGCCCTGTGTATTGTAAACGCACAGCTTTGCACTATTTATTGTTTGCGGAAGGTAGCATTTAATTACAGTGCTAACGGTATAAGGATTAGGTGCATTCTGGTAAAGAATTACTGAAGTTCCTGCTGTGCTGTTATTTATTTCGTTCACACCTGTTTTATTATCGCCTGAATTTCTTGTTGCACCTATGCTGCAACATGTATTTAATTGCTGTTGGAGTTCGCTTATTGTTTTTTGAGTGGTTTCAATTTGTGTGTTTTGCTGTTTTATTGCCTCAACTAAAATGGGTATGAGCATATCATAGTTAATGCTATAATAGCCATTACTATCGAGCCGTACTGCTTCGGGCAAAACTTCCTTTACTTCCTGAGCAAGAAAACCCAAATTTTTCCCATCATCAAAATGAAAATCTTTAAAATCATCTTTTCTGAGTTCGTAAGTTTTTCCATTCAGCTTTAATAATTTGCTTAATGCGCTGTCAATAGGAGTGATGTTTTTCTTGAAACGCATGTCTGAACTTTGCCATGTACCATTAGACCAAGCTGAGCCATTAACATATAAATAATACGAACCTGTATATTCTGAACCAATTCCAATATGACCACTATTACTAATTGTTAATGCTTTGGTTGGCGTAATTGTAAAAGGAGTTCCAGTACCCGCAGTACCTGTATTAACAAGAAAATTTGTCCTGTCCTGTTGAAATGCAATCCCACTAAAATAACCCCATGCACCCTGATTATAAACAGGATTATTATAATCTCCAGTAATCATTCCATTATATATAAGATATTGCAGGTATGAACCAGTATTATTTACTGTTTGTATTCGTAATTCTCTGTCGCAATTAGAAGGATTGGAGTAATCGTAATTACCAAGTCCTGAAACAAAATTTGTATATGCGCCAGCATCTAAAGTGGAGGGTTCGCCACAAATAGTGCCGTTTACATCAAATTTCGATTGCGGTGATGTTGTTCCAACACCTACGTTTCCGTTTGAAAGCACTTTCATTTGTGCATTAATGTTTGTAAAAATCATTACTGAAATCAGTAACAAAGTTAATTTTAAATTCATTTTTTTCATGGTTTTTTTTAAGTTTAAATGGTTAATAAAAATTGTTTAATTGTTAATTCATTAAATAATTTACTGCACTGTTTTTTGTATGGAATTACTCCATGGAGTAGTGCCATCTTTTGTTATTCCGCAAACGCGAAACGAATATTTTACGCCGCTTTGCAGATTTTTGATTGTAAATTTGGCTTTAGTTGAGCCGCCTGCGAGCAGCCATGCCGAATCGGGAGCATCGCTTGCAGAAGCACTGCTGTACTGCCATATATAAGCATCGGCGCCGCCAATTGCCTTACGGGTTAATATAACTTCGCCCGGCGATTTGCCCAACTCAACATTAAAATCGGGTTTGTCGGCATGCTTGGGTTCATTTGTAGGATTAAAGCCCGATGATAAAATAACCGCAACATTGCCTGCGGCTGTGCGCTCAACATAATCGGCTTCTTTGTATAGCAGCGTTTCGAGTGCAACCCGTGCAGTGCGTTTGAGTTCGGTTTTTTGCCTGCCGCCGTCCTGTGCCGCCACATAAGCCGATTCGAGAACATTTACCGCCGTAGTAACCTGTGCAACCGGCACATCGGGAGTTGTGAAATTTGTATTGCCGGTAGTTTTGGTAACGAAATTTCGTGCAAACTCAATTAAATCGGGTACCGAGAGCTTGATAAAATCAAGCAGAACTTTTACTTTTTTCATAATTATTGGGGTTTAGGTTAATAAAATATTGAAAATTAATTGAAATGTTTCTTTGTAAGCAGCAACCAGTGGGGTTACTATAAGAAAAAGGACAATTGCTATAGGAAAAATGACAATTTTTATAAGAAAAGTTACAATCGCTATAAGAAAAGGGGGAATTATTATAATAAGTGCGACAATTACTATATGAAAAGGAACAACTATTACAGCAAATGCGGCAATTGCTGTATGAACCGTAGCAACTACTGTAATAATAGGAATAATGATAGCAGGAAAAGGAATAAACCGAATAAGAATTATTGCGGTTTATATTCGCAACTAATGAATGAAAATAGTTTTGTTTAGTGTTCTTGCTCTCTCTCTCTCTCTCTCTCTCTCTCTCTCTCTCTCTCTCTCTCTCTCTTACAGCCATAGGGATTTTGGTATTTTCCATAAAAGAATAATGCTTTTGGAAAGCAGTAAAATTGGGGTTTGTATGAGTTATTGTTTTTAACATTAAAATAATTATGGTTTTATTTTATTAATAATTTCGTAGGCATATTCAAAACCGCTTTTAATTATTTCGGAATTTTTATATCCATCATAATAACCAAGTAAATGCAATATTTCGTAAACATCATTTAAGTGATTAGTAAGCTTTTTATCTATTTTAGTAATTGAACTTTGATAATATTCTATATTTTTTCTGCCCTTTTTTTTATCTATTCCTTTCAATAACAAATAAGCATCTAAAGCTATTAATACGCCTTTGTACGCTGTTCCGCATGCTGTGCTTACATATTTAGGGTCATTATAGTATCCGTCTTCCTTTCCTGCTTTCTTCAATGTTTCTTTTGCATTATCCATATAACGAATAGCTTCGCTATAGTATTTATCCCTTATTTCATGTTGTTCTTTTATGCTCATTTTTTTATTTCCTTATAAAAAAATAATTATGGTTTTATTTTATTAATAATTTCATAAGCATATTCAAAACCTGTTTGAATTACTTTAACTGAAGTTACTCCCTCGTAATATCCGCTAATGTGCAATATTTCATAAGCATTATTAATATAATTAAGCAATTTTTTATCAAGTTTCGTTATATTAGATTGGTAGTATTGTATAGATTTTTTACCTTTAGGTGAACTCATATTTTTTAAAATAAAATACCCGTCTAATGCTTTAAGAATACCATTATAAGCAATTCCGCAAGCCGTTTTAACGTATTTGTCATCTTTATAAAATTTGTTTTCTTTACCTGCTTTTTTCAAAGTTTCTTTGGCATTATCCATATAACGAACAGCTTCGTTATAGTATTTATCCCTTACTTCGTGCTGTTCTTTTATGCTCATTTATTATTTACTTATAAAAAAAATTATGGTTTTATTTTATTAATAACTTCATAAGCCTCATTAAATCCTGCAACAATAATGGGAGCGAAGTTTGTTCCATCATAATATCCGGCTAAATGTAATGCTTCGTATGTTGCATTAAGTGAATTCAGTAATTTCCTGTCAATCTTTGTTAATGAACTTTGGTAAAATTCAATATTTTTTCGCCCTTTTTTCTTTTCAATACCTTTTAATAAAAGATAACCGTCTAATGCCAACAATACGCCACTATAAGCAGTTCCGCAAGCAGTTTTTACATATTTAACATCTTTGTAAAAATTATTTTCTTTACCTGCTTTTTTCAATGTCTCTTTTGCATTATCCATATAACGAACAGCTTCGTTATAGTATTTATCCCTTATTTCATGTTGTTCTTTTATGCTCATTTATTATTTCCTTATAAAAAAATAATTATGGTTTTATTTTATTAATAATGGTGTATGCAATTTCAAACCCGGATTTAACGATTTTTTCATTTCTTATTCCATCATAATAACCCGATAAATGTAATATTTCATAAGCATCATTGAGATTGTAAAGTAATTTCCTGTCTATTTTGGTTATATTGCTTTGATAATATTCGATGCTTTTTCTACCCTTTTGCTTTTCAATACCCTTTAATAAGAGATAACCATCTAAAGCTAACAATATTCCATTATACGCTATTCCACAAGCAGTTTTTACATATTTTATATCTTTATAAAAACTATCTTCTTTTTCTGCTTTTTTCAAAGTTTCTTTAGCATTACTCATATAACGAATTGCTTCGTTATAGTATTTATCCCTTACTTCGTGCTGTTCTTTTATGCTCATTGCATTAATTAATAAAAAACGTCAACTATTTCTTTCTTTATTTTATATTTTAAAATACAAACATATAAAATTATTTATTTGCAAACAACAAAGAAACAAAGAAAAAACACGGAAATCAAGTGCTTCCGAGAATTCGCTGGAATATTTTTAGAATTTGCCGGGATTTTTTGAGAATTCGTTAAAAAATAAATTTTGGCTGCAAATATCAAAAAATGTTTCTTCTTTTTTTTCTGTATCGTACCAAATTATATTTTTATCTTTTCTAAACCATGTCAGTTGCCGTTTTGCATAGTGCCGTGTGTTTGTTTTAATTTTTTCTATTGCAAATTCCAAAGAATATTTGTCTTCAAGATAATTAAATATTTCCCTATAGCCAACGGCTTTCAGTGCATTAAAATTTTTATATTCCTGATATTTTTTTGCTTCATCAACTAATCCATTTTCAATCATAAGGTCAACTCTGCGGTTAATAATATTGTACAATTCTTCTCTTTTGCGGTTCAATCCTATTTTAATAATTCCGAACTCTCTTTCTTTTGGAATTTTACTTCTTAAACTCGAAAAAGATTTTCCGGTGGCAATGCAAACTTCAAGAGCACGAAGCAAGCGATTAGGATTTGCCTTATCAACTGTTGAATAATATTCGGGGTCGAGTTTTTTCAGCAATAATCTTAACGATTCAATGCCTTCTTTTTTTAATTGTTCCTTTAATGTATTTCTTAATTCTTCATCAACATCGGGTAATTCATCAATTCCATTGCAAACCGCATCAATATATAAGCCCGAGCCGCCAACCATTACAGCATAATTATTTATTTTAAATATTTTCGTCAAACATTCGAGAGCATCAGTTTCAAATTTAGAAACATTATAATTATCGGCAATTGAAAGGTGTCCGACAAAATGATGTTTAATTTTTTTTAGTTCTTCATCAGTTGGTGCCGCAGTACCTATTTTTAATTCCTTATAAAACTGACGTGAATCTGCGGAAATTATTTCTGTATTTAATTTTGTTGCAAGCAAAATGCCGAATTCGGTTTTTCCAACTGCCGTAGGACCAACAATAACAATTAATTTCTTACCTTTAATCAAAATAATTAAAATTTAAAGGATGCTAAATGTTTAAAAAGTTTGTGGTTTGTTTTTGTTTTAACCACAAACTACAAACAAGTTTTAAGTGGTTTTTTTAAAAGGCACCGAATTATATTTGATTTTCTTCGGTTTCTTCAATTGAGTCGCTTATGCCGGATATTGGTTCGGTATCACCTAATACATCTTCATCCTCCAGTTCAGTTTCTTCGCTAACAATCAATTCTTCTTCAAAAATAGGTTCTTCAACAGTTGGTGCAATTTTTCCAATATTAATTTTTGATTTCGGGAGTTCTCCATAGCTTTTACTCACCCTTGGATACTTTACGCCTTTTTCTTCTTCGGAAAATATTTTTACCAATTCAATAAAAATAGTTTTCATATCCAGAAAATTGTAAACGTAATTCATTCTCTGATGAGGGTCTTCGATGAAACTGGCAAGAACGGAATCTTTCATAACATGACCGCTGTTATTATCGGTCATATCAATAAGTGTGATTTCTGTTCCCCTCCTCCAGAGATGGTCGCAAAGAAAAAATGAAGCTAATTCCTTTTCATCAAGTTTGAATGTTTCCTGAATGATGTTATGGAAATCGGCAAAAGTTTGTTTTGACTTAATTTCAATATCTCTGAAAAAGTCATCGTAATCATCTATTAATAATCTGAATTTATAAATTGCCATTTTAAATAGATATTTTTGATTTAGCTAATTTACTAAAATACAAAAAAAGTAAAAAAAAAACAAAAAAAATAATAAATTTTATTAAATATTTTTTTAATTGGTGTCTGTCTGTAAAATTGAGAGTTTGGTTCAGAATGTTCGAGTTCGAGGCTTTCGAAGTTTTAAAAATCAGGAGTTTACTATAGTAAATGACTGGTTTTTAAAACGAGAATAACGAAGAAATCGGACATTATGGACAAACTCTTAATCCAAGTTCTTTTCCTTTTTCGAGCATAAATTTATATGCATCTTCGCGGTTGTTGCCGATTTTTCCGTCGAGGATTGCTTCGCGAATAGCATTTTTTATAACTCCAACTTCGTAACATGGTGTAATACCAAATGCTTTCATAATGTCATTGCCTGTAATAGGTGGCTGCCAGTTTCTCAATTTATCTTTTTCTTCAACTTCCTTTAATTTTTTCTTTACAATTTTAAAATTTTTGTTATATGCTTTTATTTTTTCGGGATTTTTAGAAGTTATATCGGCAACGCTTAACATCATCAAATCCTCGATGGAATCACCTGCTTCAAACAACAACCTTCTAACCGCAGAGTCGGTAATTGTTTCCTCGGTTAACGCAATTGGGCGTAAATGAAGTGCAACCAATTTCTGAACATATTTCATTTTTTCATTCATCGGCAATTTCATTTGCCTGAATATTTGTGGAATCATGCGGCTTCCTATAACTTCGTGACCATGAAAAGTCCAGCCCGTTTTTTCGTCGAATTTTTTTGTTTGCGGTTTCGCAATATCATGAACTAAAGCTGTCCATCTTAGCCATAAATTATCGGATTTTTCAGCAATGTTGTCAAGAACCTGTATTGAATGATAGAAATTATCTTTATGTTTTTTCCCGTCCATGGTTTCAACACCTTTTAACATAGCGAGCTGCGGAAATATAATTTCGAGCAAACCCGATTCTAAAAGTAAACTGAATCCAACGGATGGTTTTTTTGTCATTATTATTTTATTCAACTCATCGGTGATACGTTCTTTTGAAATTATGTTAATACGTTCTTTATTTTTACAAATTGCATCAAATGATTTTTCATCAATTTCAAAATTCAGTTGAGTTGCAAATCTCACTGCACGGAGCATTCGCAGCGGGTCATCCGAAAATGTAATTTCAGGATTAAGTGGTGTGCGAATGATTTTGTATTCTAAATCAAGTAAGCCATTGAAATGGTCGATTAATTTTCCGAAATTATTTTTGTTAAGTTCAATTGCAAGAGCATTTATTGTAAAATCTCTTCTGTTGAGGTCATCTTCGAGAGTTCCGGTTTCAACAGCCGGCTTGCGCGAATCGGTGCTATACGATTCTTTTCTGGCACCAACAAATTCAATTTCCATATCGTCACACTTCAACATTGCTGTTCCGAAATTTTTAAAAACCGAAAGTTTTGTATTGCCTATTTTTTCGGCAATTCTGGTTGCAAGGTC
The DNA here is from genome assembly GCA_041671145.1 of Bacteroidales bacterium. Lineage (NCBI taxonomy): Bacteria > Pseudomonadati > Bacteroidota > Bacteroidia > Bacteroidales > Bacteroidales bacterium. The sequence continues at coordinate 24,756 of JBAZBZ010000030.1, forward strand.
AATGCCATTGCCAACAATAACTATGTCGATATCTTTTGAAGGGCGTTTTAAAAAAATATCTCTCACGTACCCGCCAACAACATAAGCGGGAACATTCATTTCATCGGCAGTTTCCGAAATAATTTCAAATATTTTATGTTTTAAATGTTCTTTCATATTTTGGAGAGAACCAATATCAATATTCGGTAAATATACCACAAACGGCTAAAGTTTAATTTTTGCTAAAATAGAATTGCTAAATTGTTTAATTGTCAATTTAATATTGATAGTTTTATTTTTAACAATTGAACAATACAACAATTAAGCAATAAAGCAATTTTACTTTCTTAATAATTTGAATTCATCATTGCTTCCGAATTTCATAATTGTAGAAGGTTTATTGGAGCCAACCCTGTCATGAAATAAGCTTATAACATAATCAACATTATTTACAATCAATTTATTTATTTCCTTAAAACATCTGGGATTAGGACCTCCGGCATAATTAGCAGAAGTTGACACAATAGGTTTTCCAAAATCCCTTACAAGTTTTTTGCAAAATTCACTTTTAGGAATTCTTATTCCTATGCTTCCATCTTCAGCAAGAAGATTTTTTGCAACACCTTTTGCATTAGGATAAATAATCGTAATCGGCTTACTGCTATTTTCGATAAAATTCAATGCGTATTTTGGTATGTCTTCAGTATATTTTTTTAGTTTGTGAAAATCATCAAGTAAAATAATCATACTTTTAAAAGCAGTTCTTCCCTTGATTTTATGTATTTTTTCAACCAATTTTTCATTTGTTGCGTCACATCCAATTCCCCATATTGTATCAGTAGGATATAGTATGATACCTCCTTTCGACAGGATTTCTAATGTTTTCTTTATCTCAGTGTTTATATCGTTCATTTAAAAATATTTTTAAAAAATAATAAATATATTATAGGAATTATAAATTGAACAAATATCGAGTCCGTATGACTGAAATTATGAACATCGAAGTTTTTCATAATGACTAATGACTTTTGACTAATGGCTTATTAAACCACAAAGTTACTAAATTTTTGCCAACGGCACAACCGATTGTTCACAAAATTCTTTTTTTAAATATTTATAATAACCCGTAATGGCAACCATTGCGGCATTATCGGTGCAATATTCCTGTTGAGGAACAAATGTTTTCCATCCCGATTTTTTTTCTTCATCTTTCAAGGTTTTCTGTAAAAACGAATTTGCAGAAACTCCTCCTGCAACTGCAATTTCTTTTATTCCTGTTATTTCAGTTGCAAGTTTTAATTTATTCATTAATACTTCAACTATTATATTCTGATAAGAAGCAGCGAGGTTTGCTTTATTTTTTTCAATAAAATCCTTATCTTTTTTAATTTCATCTTTCACAAGATAAAGAAGAGAGGTTTTCAATCCGCTGAAGCTGAAATCCAGCCCCGGAATATTGGGATGGGGGAAATTAAAAGCATTTATATTTCCGCTCTGAGCAAGTTTATCAACAATATGTCCGGCAGGATAAGGAAGTCCTAATATTTTTCCTGCTTTATCAAAAGCTTCACCGGCGGCATCATCAAGAGTTTTGCCGAGAATTTCCATTTTTAGATGAGCATCAACTCTTACGATTTGTGTATGCCCACCCGATACAAGCAAACATAAAAACGGAAATTGCGGAAATTCCTTATTTCCATTTTCATTCTGAATAAAGTGTGCTAAAATATGGGCTTGCAAATGGTTTACTTCAATTAACGGAATATTCATGCCAATAGCAAATGCTTTTGAAAAAGAACAACCAACGAGCAAAGAACCCATAAGTCCGGGTGCTCTGGTAAAAGCAATAGCAGAAATTTCTTTTTTATCAATACCGGCAATTTTCAATGCTTCTTCAACAACGGGAATAATATTTTTCTGATGGTCGCGCGAAGCAAGTTCGGGAACAACGCCGCCATATTTTTCATGGATAGTCTGAGTCGCAACAATATTGGCAAGAATTTTGTTGCCTTTTGCGACAGCAGCAGAAGTATCGTCGCATGACGATTCTATTCCAAGAATAATTATACTCATTACAATAGCATAAAGTCAGAATGACTAAATTTTATTACCTTTGCAAAGGTAACTTAATTAATGAAAAAATAATTAGAGTTTGTCCATAATGTCCGATTTCTTCGTTATTCTCGTTTTAAAAACCAGTCATTTACTACAGTAAACTCCTGATTTTTAAAACCTCGAACTCGGACATTCTGAACGAAACTCTCGACTTTATGGACAGAACTAATTAATGAAATCATAGTTGTTGTGGAAACCATTGAATTTTAGATAATTTTAATTTGTATTTTTATATCCGCAAGCTAAAAAAAATATTACTCTACTCCATTTCAACATTAGTTTTTTTGTTGGCAACTTTATATTTTGTTTTCCGTTCGTCAGCAGTTCAAACTTATGTATGTCAAAGAATAGCTTCATATTTATCAAAAGAACTTAAAACAGAAATAACAATAAGTGGAGTTGATATTTCCTATTTCCTGAATATTGTGCTCGAAAACATCGAAATTAAAGACCAGCACAGAAATATTTTATTCTCTTCAAAAAAGATTTATGTAAAAATTGATAATATTTGGATAAGAAATAAAAAAGTAAAATTTAATAAAATAAGATTTAAAAATGCATGCGTAATTCTCAGAAAATACAAGACAGATTCGACTTTTAATTATCAGTTTATAAGTGATTATTTTTCTTCAAAATCAAAAGTTCCGACAAAAGAAAAACCATGGAAAATATCCTGCGGAAATTTTGAATTTGAAAACAGCACTTTGAAATATAGTATTGATAAAAAAATTATTTTCGGGAATAACACAGAATGCAAGCTTGTTGACTTCAATGATATTGATTTAAAAGAAATGAATTTAAAAATTATTAATATAAAAACTGCCGGTGACACTATTTTCGCAGATATAAAAAATATTTCCTTAATTGAAAAATCCGGATTCAAACTGAATGAATTTTCTTCAACCATAAAATTTTATCAGGATGGGTTTGATGTAAATGATATAAAAATAAAAACTCCTGCAAGTAAACTAAGCTTAAATGCCTCATTCAGTTTCGATAAATACGATGATTTAAATGATTTTGAAAAGAAGGTTAAAATAAAATCAATTATAAAAAAAGCCGAAATAAATTTCGGAGATATTGGCTATTTCGCAAGGGAGTTGTGTGGCAGCAAAAACATTGCAAAATTATCCGGAGAGCTTAGTGGCAAAATAAGCGATTTTAAAGGAAAAAACATTGACATACAATATGGCAGTTCGACACATTTTCGCGGTAATGTTCAATTAACGGGCTTGCCGTATTCCAATGAAACTTTTATGCATTTGACAATTAAGGAGCTTATAACTTCCAAAAAAGACCTTGAAAAGTTTGATATGCCCTCCCGAAGCGGACAATTCCATGTTGCTTTGCCCGATTATTTCAATTCCATGGGAGAAATTAAATATGTTGGAAAACTTACAGGGTTTTTCTACGACTTTGTTTCAAACGGAAAGTTATATACGAATCTCGGAATGATAAGTACCGACCTCGAACTTGATAATGTTTATGAGTCAGATAATATTAAGTATAGCGGTCATATAAAACTTGATGATTTTGATATTGGAAAATTCATGAATTATAAAAAATGGGTTGGAAGGATAAGCATGGATACAAAAATTGAAGGAAAAAGTTTTACTCCCGATAAAATATCTGCTGAAATTACTGCAAACATTGACAACATCGAATTCAACGGATATGATTACAAAAACATTCAGGCAAATGGTGATGTTTCAAAAAGAAAATTTAACGGTAATTTTAATATTCGCGATAATAATATAAATCTTGATTTTTCCGGTCAGATAGATTACAGCCAGCCATTACCGGTTTTTGATTTTAATTCTTCAATAACAAATGCCAATCTCAAAAGGTTGAATTTTATTAAATCCGACACTATAAATCCCATAATTGCAAATTCATCAATACAGTTCAAGTTTACAGGAAATAATCTTGACAACATCAGGGGAATTATTGACATTGAAAAAACAAAATATACACAAAACGGCAGGGATTATGAAATGGCTCAATTATTCATTAAAACTTCCGAAGATAACGGCATCAGGAAAGTTGAAATTTTATCCGATTTTGTAAATGCAAATATTGAAGGAGTGTTCAAATTCAGAAACTTTCCCAATTCAATCGTTAAAGTTTTTAATAAATTTGTTCCTTCATATCATATCAAAGAATTGAATAAAGAAAATTCAAATACGTATGAAGATATTACTTTTAATATTGACATTATAAACGCCGAGCCGCTGTCTGCAATATTTTTCCCTTCATTAAGAGTTGCACCTAAAACAAATATTTTCGGATATTATAATTCACAAACCAACCTTTTGGCAGGAAATATAAAATCTCCTGAAATTATATACAGTCAGCAAAAGATTGTTAATTTAAAAGCTGATATAAATATTAAAAACAATACGCTTTCAATAAATACGAACTGCAATAAACTTTTTTTAAATAAAAATATTTTTGTCGAAAATTTTAGTATCAATTCTTATTCACGGAATGACAGTTTGAGTTTTGACATAAACTGGCAAAAGCACGATTCAACAATGAACATGGGAAATATAAAAGGTATTGCCTGCTTTAAAAGCAAATCAAGAATTGATTTATCGGTTTTCCCGTCGAGTATTATTATAAATGACTCAATATGGCAATTGAAGGAAAAGAAGCTTATTTCCATTGATTCATCATACATACATATTGACAATATAACTTTTTCATCAAATATGCAAAAATTAAATTTTAACGGAACAATTTCGAATAATCCTAATGACAGCTTATTTGTTAATTTCACAAACTTTAATATTGCCAACCTTAATCCGGTTATAAAAAATTCGGGATATGTTTTAAGTGGCACACTTGATGGGAAAACTTCGATATCCAATTTATATACCACTTTTAATTTGAATTCGGATATTACTGTTAAAAACCTTATCATTAATCAGGACGCTCTCGGTGTTGCATATTTAAAAAGTATCTGGAATACGAAAACAAAATCACTGAATGTGGATGCAACAGTTATGAGAGGCAATCTGAAAACATTTAATCTTGCGGGATATTATTACCCATCAGGAGAAAAACTTGATTTTGATATTACCCTCGACAAACTGAAATTGCAGATGTTTAAAAAATATGTTACTGCAGTTTTTTCCGACATGAGAGGTGAAGCAACGGGCAAGCTTCAGTTGAAAGGCACAATATCAAATCCCGATTTATCGGGAAAGTTTTTGTTTCAAAGAACATTCCTGCGTCTTGATTATACCAATACAGGCTATTCTTTCGCAAACGAAATAAGTGTTACAAAAAATAAATTCTTATTTGAAAACATTGAAATTTTCGATTCGCTTGGCAACAAGGCATTGCTGAATGGAAAAATTACACATAATAATTTTAAAAATTTCAAGTTCGATATAAATATTGATGCGAAAAAGTTTGTATGCCTTAATACAAATATTTATCAGAATAATCTTTATTACGGAAAAGGATTTTTTACCGGAATTGTTGAAATCAAAGGAACACCGCAAAATGTTGACATTAATATAACCGGCAAAACCGAAAAAGGAACGCAATTCTTCATTCCATTATCTGAAACTACCGAAACATTCGATAATAATTTTATAACTTTTGAAACGAAAGATAGTTCCGGTAAAGCACAACAACAATATGAAGTTAACCTAGCGGGAATAAAACTGAACTTTGACCTTAACGTAACTCCCGACGCAGAAGTGCAGATTATTTTCGACTCCCGAAGTGGCGATATTTTGAGAGGAAAAGGTTCGGGCGATATTAAATTTCAGATTGACACAAAAGGCGATTTCAATATGTACGGAAACTATGTTATTGAAGAAGGAGACTACTTGTTTACATTACAAAATGTAATAAATAAAAAATTCCATATCGAAAAAGGAGGAACAATAAAATGGAACGGTAATCCTTATGATGCGGAAATAAATCTTGAAGCAGTTTACAAAGTCAGAACCGACTTGAACGCATTGCGACAAGCTCTTGATGACACAGTGAAACACAAAGAACGCGTATCCGTTGAATGTAAAATATTTATGAAAGATAAATTATTCAATCCTACAATAAATTTTGATGTGGGATTCCCAACTTTAACCGAAGATGAAAGCGATAAATATAAAGCAATAATACAGCCCGATATGGATTATCAAATAATTTCATTACTTGTATTGAACAGTTTTGTATCTCCTTCAAATAGCAGGCAGGGAAAACCCGGCGAAAGTCAAACATCAGGAACAAAATACGGTGTGGGTGCAAACTCAAGCGAACTTTTATCAAATCAATTAAGCAATTGGCTTTCGCAGATAAGTAAGGATTTTGATATAGGAATTAATTACCGTCCCGGCGACCAAATTAATAATGATGAAGTGCAGGTCGCTCTTGCTACTCAGATTTTCAACGATAGAGTGAGTATTGACGGCAATTTCGGAGTTGCAGGCAACAAAGATAAAAATGCAAGTAATATTGTAGGCGACGTAAATATTGAAGCAAAACTAACGGAAGAAGGCGGACTGAGGGTAAAGGCATTTAATAAAACAAATTCAAGCAATGATATAATATATAAAAATGCACCATATACACAGGGAATAGGTTTGTTTTATCGAAAAGAATTCGATAATCTTAAAGAATTGCTAAAAAGAAGAAAGAAAAAATAAATATTGTAATGTAAAATTCGATAATGATGAAAGTTTTATTAAAAACTTCGTATTTTAACTTTTTTTAACTGAACTCTAATTTTATTTTAACTTTTTTTAACCGATAAAACCATATTTATATTTTATAGTGAAGTATCTTTGTCTTTCAATTAATTAATATTAATTAACTTAAAATCTTTAAAAACATGAAAAAAATATTCATATTTGCAACAGTTCTTGCTTTTGCAAGTGGAGTTATGTTATCAACAGTATCTGCTCAGGAACCTAAAACAACAGAAAAGAAAGAAGTAAAAACAACTGAGAACAAAGACACAAAAACAACAACTCCTAAAACAAAAACAACAAAAACAACAAAAAAAACAAAAACTACAAAAACAACAACAAAAGAACCAGCTAAAGAAAAAGAAAAACAAACACCAGCTGCTAAGTAAAAGCATCATGCTACAAAACAAAAAAAGCTATCCTCAACAGAGTAGCTTTTTTTATTTTTTAAAACTGATTACACATCCATAAGGTATTTCCTCCCTGAAAGATTCTTTTAAATCAATTTCATTAACAATTGCCATAAAAGCTCTTATAACTCCCGAATGTGTGAAAACAAAAATATTTTTGCAATCAATTTTTGAAATTTCATTATAAAACAAATGAATCCTATTGTATAAATCACAATAAGATTCACCATTAGGGCATGATGTATTTATAAAATCATCATACCAATTTTTTGAATCTATTTTATTTATTTGATTCCATGATTTCATTTCCCAATCGCCAAAATTTAATTCCATTAAACGATTGTCATATTTTATAATATTTTCATCTGTGATTTTTTCGGCAAGCAAACGGCATCTGCTCAAAGGACTTGAGTAAACAGCATCCGGAATAATTCCTTTTAATTTAATTGAAATTTCTTTTACTTCATCATCAAATGTTTCAAAAAGCGGCACATCGGTTTGCCCGTAAAATATGTCTTTCGGAACATCAACTTTTGTATGACGAATCAAATATATTTGCATAAAACAATTAAAGACAAATAAAAAACAATTTCGCAAACCTGTTGAATTGCACCAAGGCAATCACCTGTATATCCTCCGATTTTTTTTCTGAAATACAGCATCATAAGCCACTTTGTGATAAATACAGGAATTATTAAAATAAAAAACAAATATTTTTGAAATAATAAAATTGGCAAAATTCCAATAATCAAAGCAAACAATAAATTCAATACTGTAATTCTCTCATCCGATAATTTCGATTTGCTTGTTTCAGCTGTTCCAATATAAGAATTTGAAAAAGTAACGGTAATTGCTGCAAGACGGCTGATAGTATTTCCCGCAATCAATGCAACCGGTATTGAAATTGAATTTATATTTTCCAATAGAAAAAATTTAAACATCAATATCAAAACAATTCCTATAACTCCGAAAGCACCTATTCTGCTGTCTTTCATTATTTCAAGAATACGTTCTTTTGTGTAGCCGCCGCCGAAGCCATCGCAAACATCTGCAAAACCATCTTCGTGAAATGCACCTGTAATTAATATGCTCGCAGTCATTGATAAAATAATACTTATTGAAACAGGAAGAATTAAATTTGAAAAATAAAAAACAAATGCAGAGAATCCGCCGACAATCCAGCCAATTAAAGGCAAGTATTTAATTGATTTATTAGTTAAATTTTCTGTACAATCTATTTTTATACCCACAGGGATTCGAGTGTAGAAAATAATTGCATGTAGAAAATATTTTAAATTATTTTTTAAAAACATTATTGTAATTGAGTTTGCAAGTGTAAATTACTAATCGAATTCATCGCTTTAATTTTCCACTTTCCTATGAAGTAGAGTACTAATATAAAAATAAATTCCGAAACCCACTGAGCCGAAATGCCCCACCAAATTCCATCAACACCAATACTTTTGCTTAAATAATAAGAAACCGGAATTCGAACAACCCACCAACCAATAATAGTCGAAATCAATGTTAACACTGTTCTTCCTGCTCCATTAAATACGCTGCCAAAAATAAATGTTGTTACACAAACCAAATAAAAACTGCTTACAATCTTCAAGTAACTTACTCCGATATTTATTACTTCTTTATCGTTAGAGAAAAAGCCAATCATCCATTCTCCTTTAAATAATGAAAAAACAGTAAGAATAAAAACAGGAATAAAACAAATTATCCATGCAGCAAGCATACCTTTCTTAATTCTGTCGAATCTGTTTGCACCTATATTTTGTCCTACAAAAGAAGATAGCCCCATTGAAATATCCATTGCAAACATAAACATTATAGCATCAATTCCGGCAGCAGCAGTATATGCCGCCATTGAGTCCGAACCAAATGGATTTAAAAACTTTATTACAAAATTCATTGCAAAAGACAAAATTAATGTTTGAACTCCAATGGGAAGCCCCTTCTTTACGGAAAAGAAAAATATTTCTTTATCAAAAGTTAAATTGAATAATGAAAGTTTAAGATGTTTTTGTTTAAAAAAGAAATAATACGCTAATCCTAAAAACGTTATTAAATAAGATAAAACAACAGCTAACCCAACACCTGTAATTCCCAATTTATAGTAATAAACAAAAAGAAAATCCAACAATAAATTTATTCCATTAGTGATAATTGAAAACACAAACGGTGTTTTCGAATCACCCAAAGAACGAAGCATTGCTCCAATTGTATTTGTAAAGAACATAAAAATTAAACCGGCAAAATATATTCTTGCATATATTACTGCTTGCGGCATAACATCATCAGGTACACCAATAAATTTAAAAATAATTGGGCATAACGCAATACCGATAAATGTTACTAACAGCGAAGAAACAAACAAGAAAACAATATTTGTTTCTATTGTTCTTATTACTTTAAACATATTCTTAGCTCCAAAATATTGTGCTAATAGAATGTTTCCTCCGATTGAAATTCCCGTTACTATGGAAGACATAAAAAATATAAAAGGAAAAACTTCGCCGATTGCCGCTAAAGCTTCCTTGCCAATACTTTTACCTACAATAATTCTTTCAACAATAAATGTAACCTGACCTGTCATACTTCCAAGAAGTATTGGAATAGTGAAGAATAATATCAGTTTAAAAACATTTCCTTTTGTAAGGTCTTTCATTTATTTTGTTGTCGGTTGCTTGTTGTTAGTTGCCAGAATGTTTTTTGTTAATTTTTTAATTTCATTTTTTATTATCAAATTTTCAAATTGGCACATTTTCAAATTAATCTTTATTTGATACTCCTGCGCTTTCGAAGCTTGCCATGTTATTTAAAAAATTCACTGCTGCATGAATAACGGGATATGCAAGAGCAGCTCCTGTTCCTTCACCAAGTCGCAAATCAATATTTAAAATTGGTTTTGCTTTAAAATAATCCAACATTAATCTGTGTCCCTGCTCATTTGATGTATGGCAGAATATGCAGTTATTTATTATATTTTGGTTTAAGTTATACGCAGCTAATAATGCTGATGTAGCAATAAATCCATCAATCATTATAGCCATTTTTAATTCCGCTGCTTTAAGAATAGCTCCTGCCATCATTGCTATTTCAAACCCTCCGAATGTTGAAAGAATTTCTAATGAATCTTTAACTTCGGGATATTTTTGAATGGCTTTTTGCAATACTTCTGTTTTTCTTTTCAACCCATCATTGTCAAGACCAGTGCCTCTTCCTGTGCAAACATCAATTGGCAAATTGCAATATTTACTCATTAACAAAGCTGCTGCCGAAGTATTGCCAATTCCCATTTCTCCAAATCCTATTATGTTGCAATCATTTTTAAATTCATTATCAACAATAATTTCGCCTCTTTTCATTGTTTCCTTACATTCTTCTAAAGTCATTGCAGGTTGAACAATAATATTATTTGTTCCATTTTTTATTTTTAAAACAATTAGGTTTTCATTCTTTTCAAAATCACCATCAACACCTGCATCAACAACTTTCAAATTAATATTATTCTGTTTACAGAAAACATTAATTGCTGCACCTCCGCTTAAAAAGTTAAGAACCATTTGTTGAGTTACAACTTTTGGAAATGGGCTTACACCTTCGTCTGTTATTCCATGGTCTCCTGCAAATACAATAATTGCAGGATTTTTAAGCTCGGGAGTTAACGTTTCCTGTATTAAACCAATTTGCAATGCTATATTTTCCAGCAAACCCAAAGAGCCAAGCGGTTTCGTTTTGTTGTTGATTTTGTTTTGTAAATTTTCTTTTAAAGTCATTTTTATTTTTATAAAGTTTATAATTCAAAGTTATTGTCTCGCAAAGGCGTTAATATGATGATTAATCTCTTTGCGTCTTAGTGTCTTTGCGGTTTATTTTATTTTTAATGATATTCCGGAAACCATCATATACGCTTCATCAGCTTGTTTTGCTATATGCTGATTTATCCATCCCTGCAATTCAATAAATTTTCTGGTTGTTTCTCTTTCCGCAATTGGTCCCATTCCAAGTTCGTTAGAAATTACAATTAATGTAAAATCTTGTTTAATTAATTTATCAAACTCTGCTTTTGCTTCAATAAGTGTTTTTTCGGTAATATATTCATTGTCGTAATGAAAATTATTTAACCATAAAGTAATGCAATCCAAAACGACAACTTTTCCGGTAAAATCATGTTTTGACAAATTCTTTTCTTCTTCAATTGTTGTCCATCTTTCATTGCGCAGTTCTTTATGTCTTTTTATTCTGTCCTTAAAGTCATCGTCCCATGTTCTTGCAGTGGCAAGATAAACCGGATTATCAGAATGTTTAAGAGCAAGCTCTTGAGCAAAGGTGCTTTTTCCCGAACGCTCGCCGCCTGTTATATATATAATCTTTTTCATTTAAAAAGTTTTTTTTCTCGAAGATCGAAGCTCATTGCTCTCAGCCCATTTTTTAACTATTAATTATTCACTAAATCCACGTACCAAAATCCATTCATCGTTTCATCATCTTTCGCGTGTGATTTATATTGTTTGTAAACCTTTTCTCCAATTGCAAAACTGATTGGCTGGCTGAATATTGGTCCATCAAAAACAAAAGAATGAAATTCTCCGTTTTCTCCGCAAGGGTCAACATTTGCAGGTAAATCATTTATAAAATTTTCATCAATAATTCTTCCGGCAAATGATTTATCAAGATATCTTTCATCAACACAAGTAACAATAGATTTAAATCCCAAATTAACAAAATCGTTTATTAAAACTTTTGTATTGATTTTCCAAAGCGGAAATACAGCTTTCATGTTAACTCTTTCTAATTGCGTTTCTCTGTATATTCTGAGGTCTTCCAGAAAAATATCACCGCAAATACAATGTGTATTGCCTTCTTCTTTGAAGCGTGTCAGATATTTTTCTATGGCCTCATCGTACACTTGCATAGATGCAGATTCAGGAAGAACAAGTTTTTGCAAAGGAATACCAATGCTTGTAGTTTGTTTATCAAGCAAGGAAACTCTGACACCATGCATCGAAATTCTATCATGTTCTTCACCCACAGAAGTGAGCAAACACGATATTTCATATTTTTTTTCTGAAAGAATTTTGAACAAAGCAAATGCTGAATCTTTGCCTCCACTCCAATTGAAAATTGATTTTATCATTAAATTATTTGTTATTAGGTTTATTAAAATTTATTTTTAATCCAATCTGATAATTTCTTCCCGGCATCGGATAATACTGCATTACCTGATAAGATTGAGCCCATACATTATTAATGTGAAAATCAATTGTAAAATCATAATCTTTATAAACAAAAACTTTTGATAAAATAACATTTCCGATATTATATTCATCAACAGAAGTAGTATTTGCAGCATCAGCAAATCGTTTGCCAATGTAGTTATGTGAATATGTAACGGCAAATCTTTTATATCCGATTACTAAATTTGCTACAGCTTTATTTTCGGGTACGTAAATAAGCTGCTTGTTTTTTATAGTGCTATCAGCAAGTTTCGATTCGTTTGTTGTTTTCAACACTGTGTACATTCCGGAAAGTTTAGCGAAGAAACTTCCTGTTTTGTATTCAAAATTAAAATTAAACTCCACTCCTCTCGACCAGACAGTATCAACGTTCATTGGAGTCCAAATAAATGAATTCTCAACCGGCTGCCATAAAATCCAATTTGAAACATTACTATTAAATCCGGTTGCGCCAACTTCAAAAAGAATATTTTTTTTATTAATATTATAATTCAAACTTAACTCTTCATTTAACCCTTCTTCATCTTTTAGTTTTGGATTTCCGAACATCATATAAACTGGGTCAAACCAATATAAATCGTTGAATGTTGGAATACGATAACTTTTATTTACATTACCTTTTAAATTCAGTCCTTTTATAATTTCGCCATCAAAGCCAAAAGAATATGTTAGCGGTGAAACAATACTATTAACTATTTCTTCCCTTAAACTCAAAACTGTTTTAAATTTATTATTTAAGGTATTATATTTTAATGAAGAAAAAATTGTTGAGCGGTCTCTTATGTGCGTATTGTCAAGATTTGGAGATTCACCTTTGTCGTGAGTATAATTCAATCCGGAGTTTAATTTAAAGCTTGAACTGAATTTATAATTGTTTTCAAATTCAGTAATTGAAGTGGAAGAATTATAATTAGAAACCGAATTTAATGCAATATCATCATATTTCTGATAATTATTAAAGTATGCTGTTCTTAAAAAAAACTCTGATTTATCGTCAATGCGGTTCCATTCTATTGTTCTCCTGATAGAATTATCGGTCTGTATGGCTTTGCCCGGCATCATATATGAATCAAAAGGAAGTTTGTGTTCGTTATTATTAAACCATATATGAGCTGTTAATTTTTGCTTTTCGTTTAAAGCCAAAGCATAATCTATTAAAGCTCCCTGTTGCTTTGTTGCAGAATTTATTAATTTTTGTTTTGGTGCGCCATTCAATGAATATTCAAAATCGTTTTTCATTGAATGGTCGAAAACTTTTACCGATGCAGAAAATTTCTTTTCACTAATTCTGCATTCCGCTCCATTAAAGTAATTACTAAAACTCCCATACGAAGTAATAAAAGATGTTTTAAGCCCTTTATTAAAAAACAAATTATTGTTAAGATTTATTGCTCCACCAATTGCTCCACTTCCGTATAAAGCACCAGCACCACCTGCTTGTATTTTTACTTCGTCTAAGAAGAACCCGGGAATTTGTGAAAAATCAATGCTTCCAAATAATACATCTTGTATATTGAATCCATTCCATAGAACAGCGGTATGAGCTGCTCCGCTACCTCGAAACGATGGACTTGCTTGCGCTCCTGGTCCATAAGAATTAATCTGCACTTGTGTTTGCGAAGAAATTAATTCCGACAATGAATACGTAGCATTGTTTTTTAATGCAGCAGAATCAATTGTTTGAATTTTGTTGCCAACAGTATAGTTTTGCAAACGGGTAGAAGTAATTGTAACTTCTTTGATTTTCACAGTATCGGAAAACTTTGTTTTCTGGCTGTAACTTTGAAAGCCGGCAATGATACCAGCTAATACTAAAATTTTTTTTGAATTTTTCATTACAAATGAATTTAAGTTTATAAAATCATTTGCAAACAAGCGGTGAAATAAAATAGGAATAATAAATCTCTAAGAATTTATATCCTTGCCTTTTCCCCCGAAAGCAGCAAATATTGTTTTTGAATGGCAGGTCTTCTGACTTACTCTTACTTTAAACGCCTTCCCATCCGTCAGCTGACGGACAGTGGCTAAGATTGTTTAAAGATTTCAACGAGCTTACAGCAGCGGGTACTGTTCGGGTTTTTCACCCGATTCCCTCTTAAATGAAGTTTATGAATAAAACTTCATTACCATTTCAAGTTGCAAAATTAAATTTATTTTTAATAAAAAAAATATTTGTTGGAAAATTGTTTGGATTTATTGTTTTTTATTAAATGCATACTTCATCAACTGTTCCATATTTTTCCAGCTAATCACATGTCCACTGGATGTTGAAAGATTTTTATTTCCACCATAAACCATATATGAATTTTCGGAATTGTTTCCTGATAATTTATTCCAGTAGTTTACCTGTTTGAAATATTCATAGTTAAAAGTTTTTCCAGATTTTATTTCGACGGGAATCAGAACATGTCCGTTTTCTATGAGCAAATCTATTTCTTTTTGCATTTTGTCTCTCCAGAAATAATAAGCAGGTTCTGCTCCATGATGATAAGAATATTTCATGAATTCATTCATAATAAAATTTTCGAATAAGGAACCTATTGCATAATGTGTTGACAACTGATTTGTGCTTTTAATACCTAACAAATAGCACAAAAGTCCTGTATCGTGAAAATATATTTTAGGCATTTTAACTAATCTTTTATTATAGTTCTTATGATGCGGCATCAATAAATAAATGATGTAACTAGCTTCCAATATGGACAACCATTCTTTGCATGTTATCTGCGAAATGCCGCAATCATTGGATAGTGAAGTAATATTCAATAACTGTCCTGCTCTGCCTGCAAGTAATTTAATAAAACGTATAAATGCACTTTGGTCTGTGATATTGCGGATAAGCCTTACATCTCTTTCAATATATGTTTGCAAATAATACGGGTAAAAATCTGCAGGGGAGATTTTCTTATCATACATGCGCGGATAAAATCCTTTGAACAGATAAGTTTCGTAATCCTGCATAGGATATTTTTTAAAAGCAAGCTCTCTCAAACTGAATGGCATTAACTTTAAAACTGCAACTCGTCCGGCTAATGATTGTGTGATTTTTTCCAGTAATAAAAAATTATGCGAACCCGACAAAATAAACATTCCTTCTTTTCCTTTGTCATCAACAATTCCTTGTATGTATGAAAATAATTCGGGCATCTGCTGTGCTTCGTCTATTATCATTCCTTTCTTTCCGGATGATAAAAATTTTCGGGGGTCAGTGGCGGCATACATTCTTGTATCTGGGTCTTCTAATGAATAATATGCATATTCAGGAAACATTTTTTTTAATAATGTTGTTTTACCTGATTGTCGAGGTCCCGTTAATGTAAGTACAGGATACAACTTTACTAGTTCTTTGATTTTTTTTATAATGGTTCTTGAAATCATAGCAGAAATATTTTGGACAAATATACAACTTAATTATGTATTTTGTCCAAATATTTAATAAAATATTATTGTTCGCGGTTTGTCGTTTGTAGTTATTTTTTGTTGAGTTGTTGAATTGTCAAACCTGTCCCGACAATGAAGTTATTCTGAATTGTTGGATTTACTAATGACCAATGACTATTGACTTTAAACTTTTTCATTTTATAACACTCACCCTTCCAATAAACTCATGCTTCGGTCCATCAAGTTCTTTCACGACAACCATGCAAACATAAACACTAACCTACACAAATCACCAGTGTTTTCACATCTTCTGTTCCAAGGTGGGTGTCTTATACTGAAATAGGTTGACCATTTTTCGTTAAATATATTTTACAAAATTAGCACTAAATTCCGAAACATTGATAACTTATTAAAAAACCTTTGAGAGTTTT
>JBAZBZ010000031.1 GCA_041671145.1 Bacteroidales bacterium
TACAGGGATTTTATTTCAAAGAATCCCCCTGCGCCTGCAAGCGATAAAAATACTATAATGGTTAAAAATGTCGGTACAAAAATAACTCAGGCAGTTACGCAATTTTTAAAAAGTGGAGGGCAGTCGCAAAGGATAGAAGGATTTAAGTGGGAATACAATTTGGTTAACGATAAAACTGTAAATGCGTGGTGCATGCCTGGAGGCAAAGTTGTTGTTTATTCCGGCATTTTACCGCTTACACAGGATGAAACAGGGTTAGCCGTGGTATTGGGTCACGAAATTGCACATGCTGTTGCCCGTCATGGCAACGAAAGAATGAGCGAACAGCTTTTAATAATGATGGGAGGGATAGGACTTGCAGTTGCATTGTCGCAGAAGCCGCAGGAAACACAAAATGTTTTTCTTATGTGCTACGGTGTTGGAGGGACGCTGGGTTCACTTGCATATTCAAGAATTCACGAGTATGAAGCGGATAAACTCGGTTTGATATTTATGGCAATGGCGGGTTACAATCCCGAAAAAGCAGTTGACTTTTGGCAAAGAATGGCTGCACAAGGCAAAACAAATATCCCACAGTTTTTAAGCACTCACCCAAGCGATGAAAACAGAATAAAAGAACTTCGTGCGTTTTTGCCAAAAGCCAAGCAATATTACAAGGGATAGAAGAAAGAGTATTGCAACTAATTTAAATGTATCGTTATACCTTTTTATTTATTAACAAATTACCGATACATTCATACATCCTACTTCGTTTTATTTATTTCTAAAATATTTAAAAAAATAAAAAATTTTATTATTTTGAACATATTTTTGTATATTTGCATTATGAAACTTTAAAATAATTACTATGAGTTTAAATAAAATTACAGCTATAATAGTGCTGCTTGTGGTTATTGCAGCTACAATTTCCATAGGATGCTCAAGTAAAAGCAAAATGTGCAAAGGTATGAGTTTTCATAAACGTGATATCAGAAGAGGACTATCTTCTTATTGATTTTTATATATCTTCAGTTAATTTCTGTACTATTCTTAATTTATTAAAAAATTCTTTTGCAACAATTCTTAGTACAGTATAAGAAGGAATAGCAAGTACCATTCCTGGTATGCCGGCAACAGTTCCTGCCATCAATATTACAAGAAAAATTTCCAAAGGATGAGCTTTTACGCTGCTTGAATAAATATAGGGCTGTAAAAATGTCGCATCAATAATGTTTACCGCTAAAAAAACTCCAAGCATCCTGAATATATCGGGTAACATTTGCGAATAAAAATCAACATTCATGTTAACCGATAAACCAAGAAATACGCCTATACATGCACCGATAATCGGACCTATATAAGGTATTACATTCATTATACCTGCAAAAAAACCAATAATCAGTGCATTGTCAATTCCCATTATTGTCATTCCTATTGAAATCAAAATTATTACAGAAACTACATCAAGGCAAAGACCTATAAAATATCGAGTAAGCAATCTTTTTGTTTCAATAAGTATGTGTTTTATTTCCATTTGATATTTCAGGGGAGTAAGAAGCATAACGCCTTTTAAAAAAAGTTTTTTATCTTTAAGAAAGAAAAAGGTGATGAAAGAAATTGCAAAAATTGCTACAAGTAATTTCCCTGTATAATCAATAAACGAATTGAATATTTCGGAGAACTTGGATATATTTATAAAAGAAGATATTTTTGAATAAAGTATTGTATCAATATTTTCATTTTCTGCAATAAGATTGTATTTTAATAAAGTTGCTTCGAGTTTTGTCAATGGTACTTTGAAGCTGTTGTAAAATGTTTGATAATCTACTTTTGATAAAATATCAATTTCATAAGTAAATATCGGAATGAAAATACTGATTACTGCAATAAATAATCCCATCAATACAAGCAAGGTTGTAAATGCTTTTAAACTATGAGGGATTTCATATTTGCCGAATCTTATTTTGCCAATCAACTTCATTATTGGTTGTCCGATTAACGACATTACTGCAGAAGCGAGAACGTATGCAATAATGGAACCGAAGAACCAAATAAAGATTATGGTAATCAGAATTACTGCAAAAATGATGATGAATTTATTTTTTGTATTCATAAGTTAAACAAAAATCAATATTGTTATACGCAAATACTATTTCAAAGTTGTTAAGTTTCTTTCAAATTTATAAATAATGCGGCAATATTCAAAAATCGTAAAAAAAAAGCAATATTTTAATTTATAAAAAAAAATTATAATTTTACAACAGTTAACTTTTAAAAAAACATTGTTATGAAAAATATTTTAGACATTGGAATCATTTCATTGATGTGTTTGTTTCTTTTAGCATCATGCTCCCATGAAAAACTTTTCACACAAAAAAAATATCAGGAACTTAGGAAAGTTCCTGTAAGCAGCATCGAAGCAAAATATCAGAATAATAAAAATCAAAAAGAAAATTATGATAAAGAGAATATAAATACGAAGGATGAAAATATCATGGCGTCTGCAAGCAGCAATAATGCTGGATTATCTCAAATGATACGGAGTGATAAAGTAAAAGAACAAATAAATAAAACAAAAGCAGTTTTTAAAGAATTTATTCCTATTAGAGAAGCAACAGATAATCCAAAAAACATAAAGAAAATTGATGTATTTAAAATGATGCACAATGTTAAAAAGCTAAAAAAACCACTGAATAGTCGAGACAATAAAAATAGTTTTCTCAGATTAATACTTTTTGTTATACTTATTCTTTTGGTAATTGGGTTAGTAGCAAAGTTATTTCCTGATTTAGCATGGTTGTTAGAAGTACTTATTTTAGTTTTGCTTATTGTATTAATTTTATATTTGCTGAAAGCATTATAGCGAAGATGCAATTTGCAATATTAAAATTTTACTGAGTGTTTTTGACATCATTACCTTTAATAAATGAAATACTTTCTGAGCTGTTATTTGCGGTTTCAAAGGTTAGCAACTCAAATATTATCTTTAACCAAATGATGATACAAGGTATGGCTTTTAAAACATAAGGTACAACTATATGTTCTCTTAAATATTTCGGAAAAATATCAGTAGGGGAGAGGATTGTAAAAACAAAAGCCAGACAAATTAAAATCAAATCATAAAATTTTCTTTTTTTATAAAAATACCACAAAGCAACACCTGCAACTGCTATGATAAAAGTTGAAGATTCGGCTTTGTGATTAAAAATCACTATCCATATTAAAATGTTTGCTAAAAATAAAATTCTGAAATTATAATTGTTGAACGATTTGTATTTTAAAAACGAAAGTGATAAAATAATAAATCCGGTAAATATTATGATGTATTTGTTGATGCTTAAATTAAACCATGAATAAAGCCAACCCATAACCGATAAGCCATTCCACGAATTATAATCTGTTTTCAAAACCTGAAACCAACTCTGATATAAATATTTTAATTGCCCGAATGAAGTAAATAATAATGGTAGTGCAAATAATATGAACATCCAGAAAATTGAATATAAGATAAATTTAATTTTTCCGGGGTAAAAAAGGAAGAGTGAAAATGCAATAACACCAAATGGTTTGATATATGCGGATAATGCAATTAATAAAGTTGCGATAATTATATTTTTTCTTTCAAGAAAATTAAAAGCAAGTATTATTAATCCGGCAATTAAAGCATTACTTTGTGTATTCTGAACAGACGTAATATTTTCGAGCAGAATAAACCATAATATCGACACTTTTATTTTATCGCTTATTCTTGGTAAAACTTTTATTGCAAAAAATAAAATCAGAGTATTTAAAAGGTTCCAGAGAACCAATCCAACAGAAACAGGCAAATAAGCAAAAGGCAGCATGTAAACGGCAAATGTAGGACTATATTTAAAATCCCAGAACTGATAATCTGCATTTTTGTAACGCTCGGTAATAATACAGTATAAATTCTGCCCGTTTATTAAATGATGAAATGTTTGTTTAAAAATTAAATAATTGTTGTAATGCGTGTATTCGTGTCCTTCAATTGTTTTTATTCCTAATGATAATAATTGAACACTTGCAATAACTGTAATTGTAATGTAAATTGCAAGCAAAGTATTGCTGTTGGAAATACTTCTGAGGAATTTATTTTCTTTTAAAAAAATCATTTGATGTTATTTTGAAATTGTATTGATAATTGTGGTTACATTTTAGCATATTTTTCATAAAGAATTTTTGGTATAAGATTCATCTTTGCAGCTATTTTAAGAGGAAATCGGAGTTTAACAATATAGTGGTAATATGAGGGGAAATCTTTATACGATTTCCTTGGGGATTTCATAATGTTTTCCCATTCCTCTTGAGAAAAATCAAGTTTTTTTAATACATAATTAATGTCTTCCTGATAAAATTGATATGGTGTTTTAAGTTCTTTTACGGCTCCTTCTTTTTTCATTTGTCCGCTTCTGATTAGTGCGGAATACTCAACTTTACGTTTATCAATATTAAATTTTACAGGCAAATAATAAGATTGAAAAAATCTGGTAAAAATATTTTCATGATGATGCCCCCCATAGTCCTTCCATCCCAATTCATTTTTTATTATTTCTTTTGCTTTTGCTTTGTCATATTCAATGTAGTCGAAAACTCTGACATCTCTGATTTTTTTATACAAAACATAATATGCAAATTGCAGTAATGTCATTATTGGAAAATGTTTCAATTTAATAGTTCCAAATTTCTTATGAACGCTTCTGATATATCTTCCGTCAAAATATGACCAGCTTTTAGGAACTGTACCTTCTGTCCTGAAAGAGTGTCCGTTTAATGAAAAGCAAACACCTTCATTAATTGCTTCACGATATAGAATAGTATATATGGCATAATCGGTTGGAGCATCAGCATCGGAAACAGAAGCTTTTAAAAAAGAACGTTGTAAATCTTTTTTCTCCTCCCAGTCAGCAACAACTGTATGTAAGTCAACTCCCAATTTTTCGGTGGCATTTTTTATATTGCTTACTGCAATATCGGAACTCCATCCATTGTCAAATGTAACAGCCAAAACTCTTAATTTGGCTATTTTTACTGCCCAATACAATAAAAAAGTGCTGTCTGTTCCACCGCTAACTCCAACAATACAATCATAATTTTTATTTCTGCCTTTATTTTTAATTTTATTTACTAATTTATTTATCTTTTCTTCACCCTCTTTTCCTAATTGATGCATTTCAGCAAATTTATCATGTAAATGACAAAAATTGCAAACTCCGTTTTCATCAAATTCAATCTCGCTCATTGTCGTATCGGAAATACATCTTGAACATTTTTTGAAATCAGTATTAAATGTTTTTTGTTTACTTAAACTTTTATTAAATACCTTTAAATACAATTCAATAATATTAAATTCTTTTCGTCTTAATATATATTTATAAAATAGTGCTAATGGAATAATAATAAAAAATGTATCAAAAATTGAAGTAAAAAAAAGTTTTAAAAATCTTTTTGGCTCCTGAATTGTTCGTATTAAATGTGCTAATCCCATTTTTTTCAACCACAAAGGAGTTAGCACTACTTTTCCGGCAAGTCCATCAATCATTCCGCCAAATGGCACTATTATTTTTACGTTGAGTTCATCTTTCCACTTGGTAGTAAATATTTCTTTTTTTGGAGATGATACACCTATAAATAAAATATCTGGTGAAACTTTATTGATGATTTTTACTGTTTCTATTTGTTCTTTTTCGGAAAAACTACCACCATCATAACCATCATAAACAATTGCATTCGGATATTTTTTTCTTAGGTTTTCGGTTGCTGCTTTGTTCTTTTCAGGTGTTGAGCCGATAACCATCATTGAAAATTTATGTTCATTCGCAATGTCCATTATTAATCTTGACGCAAAAGGTATTGAAATATCAAACTTTAAAGGAGCACCTAACATTTTTGCAAACAAATGGAATAACCTTCCGTCGGTTACCATAATATCGTAATTATTGGAATACTTGTATATTTCCGGAAATTTTTTGAATAAAACAAAATACGCGAGTGAATGTCCAAAATAAACTTTCTTTTCATTATGTTTTATATTTGAAATAATTTCATCAATCAGCTCTTCTTTGCTGAAAACCGATATCTTCAAACCATAAAAATTAATTGATTGAATTCCCATATTATAATTTTAATAAATAAGAAAAAATATTAATGGTAAACTAATGTTGAGTTAAATATGTTGTGTTGTATTAATGAAGCTGGAAGTTGGATGTTTGATGCTTACAGTTTTTCTAACTTCCAGCATCAAACTTCTAACTTCTATTCTTTTATTTTCCATTTGCAATCCATTTCCCATTCATCTTTAGAAATTTTATCGAATTTATTATCTTTGAGAGCACCATGTCCTTTCGCTATTAATTCATAATTCGTATTTACTAATTCAGCAAAGCCGTTTTCGGAATTATCCGGAAGGTCACTATAAACATTTCGTTTTTCATTTTTTGTAACTTCGCATGTTATTGTCCCGATTCTTTTTTGTTCAATCATCGGGTTCATTGTTTTAAGCACTTCTAAATCCATGCCCTGAATATCACTAAGGTAGTCATCAATATAGCTAATATTATTTTTAATGCAGAAATTATGTAAATTGATACAAGGTACTTTAATTGATTTTACTATTTCGATTTTTTCGGCTTTATATTGTTCCTGCCATGTTTTATTGAAATTTCCCAAAGAAGAAGATGCTCCATTATTATTACTGCTGATGTTCAAAACAACCTCTCCGTCGTATTGGGCTACTGCAACATTATGTATGTAAATGTTCGGTTGTTTTCCGTATTTCTTAACTAATTTTTCAAATCGTTCGGGGTTTGCTTCAAAGCCGTAACACTTTTCATAACCCCGATACATCAAATCAAAAATTCCATTACTGTCCATGCCTATTATAAATAGAATTCCTCTTTTCTTTCTTAATGTAAATTTAAGCATAAATGTGAAAAATCTCCATGCTCTTGTGGGATTCTTGATGCTTTTAATTAGGTTTTTAATCAACATTTAATTTGCTTTTTAAAATTATTCCAATATTTATTTTCTGATAAAATTTCTAAGTTTTTCAACTATGGGAAAGCTATACTTAATTATGAAAGTAGGCAATAACATCAAAGGGAATATAAAAACCCAATAGTTAAAAGTACAACTAAAATGTTCTTTTAGTATTTTATTAACCTCTTTTAATGGATAAGTATATAAGCCGGCATCCATTTTTCCTTTGGCTTTAAGATAAAAATATCTTTTCACCCATATTTTTTTTACAATAGCTTCTTTAAATTTGCTGATAATTTTTTTTGAATATCCTATTGTAGGCATGTATGATAATATCTTGCAAATGTCAAATACGAAAGCATCAAATATATTATAACCTGTAATTTTATCCATGCGAAAACTTAATAAATAGCCATTGAAGATAACGGCCTTATTCTTATACCTGATAACATCTACCAATAATGCAAAACCAATTAAATTAGATTTATAAAATTCCTTAAAAATAAAATCATCGTTTTGTTTATTATTATAAAAAATAACAGAAGAGGTTAATGTAAGGTCATGATTAAATTTATAAAACACATCAAATATATCAATGTCTTTTATATAAATTGATTTGTTGTTATTTTCCTTGCTATTTAAATATATTAAACCTATTTCAGGAGATGCATTTTTTAGAAAATTAATAATTGTTTCTAAAACATTTATTTGAATAAAATCATCATCTGACAATATCCAAAAAAACTTACCGGTAGCTAATTCCTTACATTTTCTGAAATTACCAAAAAATCCAGTATTTTCTGTTTGATAAAAAGTAATAAAATCAATTTCTTTATACTTATTTCTCCATTCCTGTATGACTTCTTTTGTATTATCAGTAGAACAATTATCCGAAATTATAAGTTCAACATATTCCTTCAACACTGAAATTTGAGGCAAAAGATGAGATAATGCTTTGTCCAATGTTTTCGATCTGTTCCACGTGGGAATTGTTATGCTAAGTAGTTTTTTATTCATTGAAATTAAAATCTATGATTTTTTTTTAATTTAAAATTTATTATCTGTTTTTATGAGTTCATTTTGCCGGTTTTTCTCAAATTCAATTATTTTCTTTAACCCTTCTTTTAAACTAATAATGCTTTTCCATCCATTTTCCTGTAAAGAAGAAAGTTTAGCAGAAGAAAACATTATTTCATTATCTCTGTAAGGTAATTTACCAAAGTTTAAAATAGATTTAGAATCAATAATATTTTTAGCGGTCATTACAAACTCTTTTATCGTAATAACTTTTGACGTACCCACGCTCAATTCATTATAACCGGTATGAAATTTATCAATATTATTTATTGCAAAAATGAATGCTGAAACAACATCATCTACAAAAATAAAATCTCTTTTTTGTTCACCAAAAGTTAAATTTATTTCTTTTTCGTTATTCATTAATTTTTTAATAATCATCGGAACAAACTTATCAGCATTATCATCGGGTCCATATATGTGTTCAAGTTTCATATTAAGAATACGAATTTCATTATACGATGATAATTTCAACCAATCACAAATATGTTTTTTGCTTTTTATGTATTCTCTCAGGAATGTGTAATCTTCATTACCTACTTTATTATAAAATGTATCAGTATTAATATAATATTTGACTTCATATTTTTTACATAGTTCAAGAAGTTTAATAGGCATTAAAATATTTGTTTCAATAACTTCTGAATTTAAACCACTTTTTCCATAGTTTGTTGCACAATGCAAAATAGAATGGATGTTATTTGTTCTGAAAATTTCTTCTAAATCATTATCATCTGAAAAAAAGATTTTAATATCATTTGTAAAATGAGATAACTTGCTTGTGAAGTTTCTGTTTTTTTCAAGTACAACAACATCAAATTTATTTTTTAACAATGCGTTAATTATATTCACTCCTAAAAAACCATTGCCTCCTGTAATTAAAATTTTTAATTTTTCCATTTAAAGTATTTTTTATAAGTTAATATTCAAAATATCATTTTATAACAGAAATAAATTATTTTGTCGTAGAAAAATAATTAATAGCTTCAGATATTCCTCCAATCATTTTATCAACACTTGCATTTGTAGCAACCATTTCTAAAACATTCTTTCTGAATTCGGCTTGCAATGTTTCATTCAGTAAATATTTAATAATTGATTCAGCAATTTCCATGTCTGAATATTTGCCGAAATTGTATCCGGTTTTACCATGAATCAAGTATATGATTTCAGGAGGATGGCACTTTTCATCAAAGGTTACTATGGGACATTCAAAACTGAATGAATGTATAATTGATAAGCCAACCCACTTGGGTATAATCATAAGGTCAGAACAATAAATTATGCTACCTGTAATTTCATCATCATAAATGCTTCCATAGAAAATTACGTTTTCGATATTCTGATTTTTTACAATTGACTTTAATTCGTTTTCTAATGAGCCAGAGCCAATTATATGCAAAGAAATATCGCTGTTTTTTTGTCTGAGAAGTTGATAAATTCTTAATAAAGCTTTGGGATTTTTTTCAGCTTCAAGACGAGCTGAAAAAATAAGATTATATTTTGACTTAAAATTAAGTTTCTCTTTTAGTATTTCTCTTCCTGTTTTATGAAACTGTTCCCTTAGTTTTGTATAAGTTTCAGTATCTAATGTATTATTTGCTACAAAAATTTTAGATGGGTCTTTGTATTTAGAAAGAATTATTTTAGCATCCTCTGAATATAAAATCACTCCATCGGCTTTTTTTAACATAAAATGACGTAGCTTGTCATAAAATGTTTTGTTTGGACTATAATTTTTTTTTCTGTTCCAACCGTGATACCAGCCAATAAGTTTGAATTTTAAAAAAGGACGAAGCAAATAGAATAGAAAAACATCAATGTTTCCTGGGCTATATTGAGTAATTATAATTTTAGGTTTATATTTGAATAGTAATTGAAAGAGACAAGTTAAATAATAGTTTTGTTTTCCGAAAAGAAAAATATTTTTAGTTTTTAGGTAATTCTTATTTGTTGGTTTTTTCCCATTTTTTAATGAACTGTTTTTTTTGGAATTTCCATATATCACATAACAATTCTCGTATTTATCAAGAATTTTGTTAAGTATAGGAATTCTATACTCTGGTATTATTTGTTGGTGAATAAAAATATTTTTTCTATTCATTTTTTTATAATTTCAATCTAACAAAATAATGATACAAATTTCTCAATAAATCACAAATAAAATATGATACAAAATAAAATGGATTTTTTGATGAATTCCATGCATAGAAAAATAAATATTTTAAATTAGAATTTGACCTGACATTAAAAAATTTCTTTTTGAAATCAGATAAACTATATGTTTTTTTTCTATTTATATCATTAGTTGCGGATGTATGACTTAAAACAATTGCAGAATAAGAAACCAATAATTTATATCCTTTGTTTTTTGCACGAGCCGGAAGTTCTGTGTCTCCGCATTGTTTAAAATGTTTGTCGTCATATAAACCAATTTCGTCAAATACAATTTTAGGAATTAGTACGCCTCTGCCGGTTAATGTTGAAACATTAAACGTGGTATTTTTAGGGAATGACGATAATTTTTTTCCTTTATTTAAACTTATTCCTTTTGCTGTTAGAGCATTATTTAAACTGCCACCATAAATAATTACGTCAGGTTGTTCAATGTCAACAGCAACGGATCCAATTAATGTTTTGGGATTTTGTAATATGGCTTCAACTAAAGTTTGCAGGTAATTTTCATATACCTCAAGGTCATCATTAATTATTAAAAAATAATCAATATTTTGAAAATTATCAAGGCAATATTTAATTCCTTTATTTATAGCTCCTGTCCACCAAAGATTTCCATCGCCTTTTAGTAAAATTACTTCAGGAAAGTTTGTATTAATCATTAAATCAGTTCCATCGTTTGAACCGTCGTCTACGACAATAATCTTATAATTTTTAAAAGTTTGTTTTTGAAAAGATAAAAGAAATTTATTAAGATAATTTTTTCTATTATAAACAGGAACTACAACGCAAACAAAAGTGT
This sequence comes from Bacteroidales bacterium, assembly GCA_041671145.1. NCBI lineage: Bacteria > Pseudomonadati > Bacteroidota > Bacteroidia > Bacteroidales > Bacteroidales bacterium. The sequence continues at coordinate 11,030 of JBAZBZ010000031.1, forward strand.
TCATTTATTTAATTTTACTTGTTCTTCAATCCATTTATATGTTTTTTCAAGACCTTCTTTTAATGGTCGTTCGGGTTTCCATCCTAATTTTTCTTTTATCAGATTATTGTCAGAATTTCTGCCTCTTACGCCAAGTGGTCCCGAAATATTTTTAATTTTAATTTTTTTACCTGCAATTTTCATAACTATTTCAGCAAGCTGATTTATTCTAACCATTTCTTCCGAACCAATATTAACAGGTCCTCTGAATGTTGTTGAATCCATTAATCTTCTGATTCCTTCCAAGCACTCATCAATATATAGAAACGACCTTGTCTGTAATCCATCACCCCAAACTTCAATTTCACCATTATCATTTGCTTCAGCAATTTTTCTACACATAGCAGCAGGAGCTTTTTCTTTGCCGCCTTTCCATGTGCCTTCTGGTCCAAAAATATTATGAAATCTTGCAACTCTTACTTCTAATTTATAATTTCTGTGAAATGAAAAGTATAATCTTTCGCTAAACAATTTTTCCCAACCATATTCGCTATCTGGAGCAGCAGGATATGCCGAATCTTCTGAGCATTTTGGATTATCAGGGTCAAGTTGATTATATTCTGGATATATGCACGCAGAAGAAGAATAAAATATTTTTTTTATTCCTGCCTTTTGTCCATAGTGCAATATATTTAAATTAATAGTTGCGGAATTGTGCATCACATCGGCATCATGTTCACCGGTGAAGATATAGCCGGCTCCACCCATATCGGCAGCAAGTTGATAAACTTCGTCAAATTCATTATCTAATATTTCTTTGCAAAGAATAGGATTTCTCAAATCACCTATAACAAAATCATCTGCATGTGATTTGCTGAAATCAGGATATTTTAAGTCAACACCACGAACCCAAAATCCTTCTTTTTTTAATTTTTTCACAATATGGCTTCCAATAAAGCCACCGGCGCCGCAAACTAATACTTTTTTCATAGGTATAAGATTTAATAATTTTATTTTTCAAAAATAATATTTTTTATTATTAAGAAATGGTATTTACTTTTAAAAATTATTTTAATTTTTCTAATGCAACTTGTTTATAAAATAAATTGTTTTTTAAAAAAAAGAAATAAATAGGCAAAGCTATAAAGTAATTTCTCATATAATAAGTTTCAGAATAACCAATTAATATAATACAAAATATTGCGACTAAAGAAAACTTTACATCAAAATTATTAATAATGCAATATGCTTTTAACCCCCTGTAAATAAAATAGAAATAAAAGAAAAAAATAAATATTCCATAGTCCTTTAAAAAAAGTGACAATCCATTGTTGCGGTGCATAGTTTCTAAATCATTTAAATCATCAAATTCTGCAGCTTCGTTTCTTCCAATACCAAAAATTGGATTTTTAAGAAATGTTTGAAAATCAAGTTGAGCACTTAAAGACCGTGAAGCTACTCTTCCACTTTCGGCTTCAGTGTTAATATCGTTTTCAATCTTATTTTTCATGAAGTTTAAGTTAAAAAATAAATATAGAGAAACAGATAAAGCAATTGGTAATAATAAAATATATTTTTTCTTTTCATATAATAGTTTACCTAAAATTAATATTAATAGAGCTATGTATGCAGTTACTGAAAATGTTGATATTAATGAAATAATAAAGATGATATTCTTTTTATTTAAAAATTTTGCTTCTGTTATTGTATTAAAAATTATAGCTAAAACTAAAAAACCGCCAAATGCCCCCCCTTCCCAAAAGGGACCACAATTTCTGTTTAAAAATCCAATAAAATAATCTACTTCATCGAAAGAGCCAAAATTATATATAATAATGTTCGGACCAATTGAATATAAATAATTTGTTTCGTAATGAAAAAGGGGTGGAATGCAGAGATTATTAATGCAATATTCAGGCAATCCCGGAATAAAACACAATGTCCATATTATTAAGCTTATTATTGAGAAAAAAAACAGAATATTGACATAGTAAGAGAAGAATTTTTCTTTTAATATTTTAATTACAAAATATGCAAAGCCAATTCTAATATATAAACCAATATAAGTTTGTAATGTAAATAATTTTGTAAAAATAAATTGCCCTAAATGAACAAAAGTTATGATTAATAATAGCGTGAAAAAATATTTATCGAATTTTTCTTTTTTTATGATAAAAATTATTAAAGAAAGCAAAAAACCTAATACTATAAATTGTTTGAATTTTGTATAATATACCATCCCCGTAACTGCAATTAATAAATACAAGATAAAATAATTTATAACTTTATTTGTTTTCATTATGTTAAATCCTTAATAATTAAAAACTTTGATGCTTTATATTTTATGAAATTCTTATTTTAATAAATCAAAAATAATTTTATTTACTTTGTTATTTGATTTTTCTTGTGAAAATAAAATGCTTCTTTTATTTCCTAATTTAGTTAAATTGTTTCTAAGCTCAATGTTACTATAAATAATTTTAATTTTCTCAGCTATATCAACATAATCATTAGGGTCAAATAATAAAGCAGCATTACCAACTTGTTCGGGAATTGCATAAATATTTGAAGTCAATACAGGGCATCCTAATGCAAATGCTTCAAGAGGAGGAATATTTGTGGGTCCGAAAAAAGTAGGCATAATCAATGCAATAGCTCTTTTATACAATTGCACTAATTCTTCATTATTAACGTATCCTAAAATATAAATTTGGCTATTCAGCTTGTAATTTGATATCAAGCTTAGTGCTTCTTTATAAACATACTCAAATTCTTTAATCATACTTCCTACCAAAACAACATTTATTATTAAGTTTTGTTTTTTTAACAAAAATATTGCTTTTATAAGGTTTCTGTGGTTTTTATGTTCCCAGAATTGAGCAGGGTAAAAAATAAATTTATCAGGTAAATTATATGACTTTAATAATTCATCATTATTTTCTTTATTGGCGGAAACATATGAAGGGGCATTATAAGGCACAACATAAATTTTACTATAATTCACTTTATAATTTTCCAAAACATGTTTTTTCCCTAATTCAGAATCAACAAAAATCGCTTTGGAATATTTACACACATTTTTATAATATTTTTCTCTGGAATTATAAGTTTTTTTACTTCCAACTTCTTTGAACCGTTTCTCATAAATGTGCATTAAATCATGGATAGGGGCAATTGTTTTTTTTGTGGTTAAATATGAAAGAGAATCGTTTCCTGGGAAAAGAATTAATTCAATGTTTTTTTTGAAAAAACATATTTGTTTTGAGTCAATCAGTTTTCCAACTTTTCTCCATATTGATATTCCGAGAGGGCAGAAAAGTATAATTTTTCTAATTATTTTTATTATCAGGTAAAATTTTGATATTTTAATATGGAATTTATTTATATTATTAGGAATATATTTTTTCCAATTTTCATCAAGATAAAATGCAGTTACATTAAAATTTTTATTCGGAAATGCAAGTGCTTCAAGGATAGACATTGAGTATTGAAATTTTCCTCCATCCTTAGGTTCCGATGATAAATAAATTCCAATATTTTTCTGAGGTGTCATTAATTTTTAATAATGTCTTTAATTACACCACAAATGTAAGCAATATCTTCTTCATTTAAATGTGAGGATGAAGGTAAATAAAAACCGTTTTGCGTAAGATAGTCCGAAACTGGATAATCATTATCACGAATACATCCGTATTCTTTTAAGGAAATTTGTTTATTCATACCTGTAAAAAACAATCTTGTATCAACACCTTTTTCTTTTAATTTAAAAACTAATGTATCTCTGTCGATTTTTGTTTTTTCTTTATTTAAAACAACTGAGTTCATCCAGTAAACATTTTTTGCATAGCTTTCTTCCGGCTGAAATATTAATTCAGGAGTATCAGATAAATTCTTTTTATATAATTCATTATTTGTCCTTCTTTTTTCGATATAATAATCAATTTTTTCAACTTGTGCTAAACCAATAGCAGCAATAATGTTTGACATTCGGTAATTAAATCCGATGTGGTTATGTTGATAGTTTCTTTTGCCATCTAAAGGAAAACATAGATTTTTATAATATCTGCATTTCTCGGCTAAGTCATCATTATTTGTTAGAACCATTCCACCTTCACCTGTAGTTATTATTTTATTTGCAAAAAAACTAAAACAAGAAATATCACTTAATGCTCCGCATTTTATGTTGTTATATGTTGCGCCATGAGATTCAGCCGCATCTTCAATGATTTTTAAATTATATTTTTTTGCTATTTCAATAATTGGGTTCATATTGCAAGGATGTCCCCAAATATGAACAGGCATAATAGCTTTTGTGTTTTTTGTTATTTTTTCTTTTATCAGGTTAGTATCAATATTCCACGTTATTGGTTCGGCATCAACAAACACAGGTTTTGCTCCCGTATAACACACTGCAAAAGCACTTGCAATCATTGTAAAATTGGGTATTATGACTTCGTCATCATTTTTTATTCCTAAAGCCACTAAAGCTAAATGCAGAGCAGTTGTTCCGTTAGTAACAGCTATTGCATGTTTTACTCCAATATATTCGGCAAATTTTTCTTCAAAAGCAGGAATATATTTACCTGCGGATGAAATCCAACCGGTTTGAAGAGCATCTAAAACATATTTTTCTTCATTTCCGTTTAAAAATGGTTCGCAAACAGGGATAAATTTATTACTCATTTTCAATTCCTTTAAATCTTATTTTATCATTTTCGCCGGCATAAGGTCCTTGTTTTACTTCAATCATTTCAGTTTGTTCAAGCATCGTAAAACCATGTCCTCCTGAAACTAATAAAATTACATCTCCGGTTTTTATTTCATAACTGCAAATATATTTCTCGTTATTAGAATAAAAATCAACCTTTACTTTACCTTTTCTTACAAAAATAGTTTCAAGAGTATAATGCACTTCTCTGCTTACTTTATTATGTTTATGTGGTTGTATTTTGTGATTAGCAGGATGATTCATATATGCAAGTTGCTGAGAATAATCATTAGGCGTGAAAAAATCAATACCTTCTTTTTTGAATTCAAAAGGTATAATTATTGCCAGAAGTTCTTCTTCGTTTTTTATTTCTATTGTTTGCATGATTTTTTTGTTAATAATTTTATTTCTGTTTAGCAACAATTGTAACATTCCAATCATTAATGTTAGGTTTTTTGTTTAACTCCATAAAAGGACATATATCTATTATTTTAAGCCCATTGATATTAAAAAAATAACCTAATTCATTAATAAAAAAATATCTCATTTTATGAGATTCTGAAGATTGTTCAATAGAATTCTCGGAATTAAATTTAATCATTTTGTAATTAACAGTTACAGTATTTTCCAATACATTAAGTTCGGGCTGCACTAAGCGAATAATTTTTTTATTATTAAGTTCAAATTCCTGAATTCTGGTTTCGGGTAAATTATGCAAAACAGCCGGACCAAACCAAAAGTCAAAAATAAACAATCCATTTTGATTTAGATGCGTTTTAACTGTTTCAATTGCAGATAAAATATCTTCGGTTTTATTTAAATATCCCATTACGGCAAACATGGCAATAACCAAGTCGTACTTATTATTATCGCGGTAATCTATTGCATTACCAATCTCTACTTTACTGTATTGCTGTAAATTCTCTTTTTGGATTTTGTTTTTTGCATAATCTATCATGTTTTCTGATAAATCAAATCCTTTAACAAAAATTTTCTTTTGCGCTAATGGAACTATATGTCCGCCTGTTCCACATCCAATGTCAAGAACGTTTTTCGGGTTTAAAAGCCCATTTTTATTTGCAAGTTTTAAAATGAAATCTATTTCAGCATTATAGTTTTTTTCTGAATAATATGCATCATAGAACTCAGCGTAATTGTTAAAAATATTCATGTTTATTTATTTTAAATTCTTTATTTTTTTAAACCAATTATAATTTTAAGTTCATTTATTATTTTATTATAAACAGTAAACTCAAATAATCTTATTGAAAAAGAATATACCAAAATACCTGCTAATATAAGTATGGCACTCAGGAAGTAATCATTAATAATATTAGTCCGTTTTGCCACAAATATAATAATTAATAAAAATGAACCCATAATTAAAGTAGATAATATGGTGTGAAATGAAATTCTATAATAATCCTTAAATTTTATTTTAAATAATTTAGATGTTAGAATAATTTGAATATATGTATAAATAAAATCATTTAATATTCTGATAAAACAAAAGGTAATAATACCATATTTAATTGCTATCGGGTATGTAATTAATGCAAATAATATGTTTATAAAAAAATATTTAGGATAAATATCAGGACGATTAATAATTTTAAATAAATCCCTTTGAACACCCATATTTCTTGATACGCCTTCTCCAATTACAAGAATTGCAAAAATTTCGGATATTCCATTCCATTTTTCTTTAAAAATTAAAGGGAAAAGAATATATGAAACTATTGAAAGTCCAATTGTTACTGGTAAATTAATTAATATTATTCTATGTAATATTTCACAAATGGTTTCTTTTAACTTTTCAATTGAGTTTTGAATCTTGCTAACCGCAGGATAAACAATATTAGCTAATGGTCCATTTATTATTCCGTAAACAATCCATATCCAATTTCTTGCTAATGAATATATACCTGTTATTGAAAGATTACCGAAATAACCTAAAAGTAAAATATCAATGTTTAGATAAATGCTTTCTTGTGCCTTTTCAATAATCACCCACTTTCCGAAATGAAACATTTCTTTAAGTTTATTTTTGTTATACTGAAATTTAGGTATCCATTTTGAAGAAATAATATAGTGAATATTTATAACCAAACTTTTTGCCAAGCTACCTATTACAAGAGCCCAAACGCCTTTTCCATAATAAGCAAGTGGGAGAATAATTATTATTGAGATTAAAATAGGATAAAAATTAATAAAAAAGATTTGCCTGAATTTCATTTTTTTTCTTAACAATGATAAATGAACATTTCCTATTGAGTCAAGAATTATTGTAAAGCTTAAAATAGGAAATATTTTCAGCAATATTTCTTCTTTATAAATATAAAATATTAAAGGAGTAGAAACCAGAAATATTAAATAAATTATTATGCTGAGAAAAACATTTGTAAAAAAAGCAGTATTAAGTTTTTCGTCATCAATTTCCTGGTCTTTTATAATATATTCAGTAATTCCAAGACCTTGAATTATCGTAAAAAAACCAATGAATACACCGCATATAGCTACTATTCCAAAATCTTTAGGAGATAAGTATATGGTTAAAAGAATTGTAATTAAAGGAGCGAATAACTTAGGTAAAAGAATACCCAAGCTAACCCATTTTACTGATTTTAAAGATGTGGTTTTTATACTTGATTCATTCATTGTTTTATTTTGTCAATGGATTTAACAACTTCTGCCCATTTACTAATAATATGATTTTTATCAATTTTGGGATTTGTTTTTCCTTTTTTTATATTATCAAGTTTGTTAATATTATCAATTAATGAAATATTATCACCTAATTCTAAAAATTTATTAAACCGATTAATCATGGATTTTGAAAAAGAGAATAAAGAAGTTAAATCATATCCTTTAATTCCAAACCATGATGCTGTGATTAATGCAGTTGAGCCATGAGCAAAAACAGATGAAATATTTTCACTATGTTTAATAAACAATTCTTCTGCAGGAACCTTACTGTCAATTATTTTAATATCATTTCCAATTAGTTCGGTATAATTAGTGATTTTTGAATTGGGGTGGTCTTTAATGTAAATGTTGTTATTATTTATTTTCAATTTATTTATAATTTTATTTAAAATATTCCAATAATCACGTAATCTTGATACAACAGAACTTTCAATAAAAATAATTATTGCGTCATTACCCTCAATAATGTTATTAAAGTTATTTGAATTTAATAAAACAGAAGGCGAAGGTATTTCTTTATAAATGGCTTTTGCTTTTGTCCTGTAATTGGAATTATTAATACATATTTGAATATCCGGTTTAGCGAGAAAATAATTTATGCCATCATATTGTGAATCTTTTGTTTTATATTCATAAAATAATTTTCGTGTAAATAAAAGCGAATAAAATGACTTTAAAATTGTGCCTTTTAAAACAATAGTTCTGCTTTTAGGGTTTAATTCATCTCTTTCAAATGCTGTAACTATGGCCGTTTTCGTGTTTCTGTTTTCTTTAATTTTTTTGTAAACAATTAAATCAGCAAAATCATAAATGTCGAACATAAATAAAATACTGTTGTTATTGAACTCAATATTTTTTAAAGATTTAATAAGCTTATTTGCTTTTCTTAATTCATAAAAAATATTTTTTGAAAAACTGCAAAAAGGCAGTTGTATTACATCGTCAAAATATTGAGAATATTTCGAAAATTTATTAATTATACGGGGATGTGAAGTAACTAATAATGTATTAAATGATTTAGGATTTGTGAGTTTTATAATTTGACTGATACCGGCATTGATTAGTAAATCGTTTTCAATGCAACAATAAAAATAGTAATGCTTTTTTTCTTCAATATTCATTTAATAATTAATATTATTTGTTACCCAATCTTAACACTAAATTATAAAACGAATCCATCGTCGACAATAATATTTTGTCCGTTAATATATTTTGACATATCAGAAAGCAAAAATAATAATGTGCCGGAAATATCTGATTTATCAAGCATTCCTTTATTTAAAGAAAATTCATTGTACTGCTTTATAAAAGAAGGGTTTTGGTTATTAAGTATTCCTCCCGGACTGATACAATTAAATTTAATGTTTGTTCCTTTATAATATTTGGCAAAGTATTTTGTTAAATGAATAATTGCTGACTTGATTGCTGCATATTCAACAGGCATAGTCATTTCCGAATCATTGTAAATTTCAAAACGTGGTGCAGAAACTCCATATATTGATGAGATGTTTATAATATTTCCATATCTTTGTTTCTTAAAATACTCTGAGAATTGTTGCATCATAAGAAAGTATCCTCCTAAATGCAAATTCACATTTTCGCAAAAATCTGCATATTCAACATCTGTAAGTTTTCTGCCATAATTTTTATTTCTGGGATATGCGTTGTTAACCAAAGCATCAATCTTCCCAAAATCTTTACTGAGTTTTTTTATTAGATTATTTATTTCTTCTTTTAATGTAATATCTAATTTATAAAAACAAACATTCTCTGATTTTGTTTCCGCTTTGATTTCCCGCATTGCTTTATTTCCTGAAATTTCATCAAAATCAGCGATAACAGCGATACCATTATTTTTGATTATTATTTTGCAGAATTCTTTGCCAAGTAATCCTGCACCGCCGGCAACTACAACTATTTTATTTTCTATCATATTAATTAGTGTTTGTTCATGTATTCGAGAGTTTGGTTCAGAATGTTCGAGTTCGATGCTTTTGAAGTTTTACAAATCAGGAGTTTACTATAGTAATTGACTGATTTGTAAAACAAGAGTAACGAAGAAATCGGACATTCTGAACAAACTTTAATTAAATTGTCTGAAAACGGGTTTAATTATTTTTCCAATCAAATACTTTTCATAACCTTCTTCTAATGCATTGCAATATACCTTTAATGCTTTTTTAGTTGCTTCTAATGTTATTTCTAATTCCCTGTCGGTATGCGAATAACTAAGGGCTATCCATGGAATAAGTATTTTTGACTTTATCATTTCCTGAGCAAAAAGAGTTCGAAAAGCTAAAGAAATTTCTTCCTTATTGTTTTTGCAAACATAATTTGGAGAACAAGGATATCCTTCTACATAAAAATATTTTTCAATACCATATTGTTTTGCAATCGTGTTCATTCCGTCAATCATTTTTCTTCCATAGTTCCATATATGTTCAACAATATTTAATTTTTTATATAATTCAACGGTTTTTATAAAAGCTCCTAACCCGCACATTTCTGCTCCATGTGTAGTTGATACTAAAAATACCCTCTCTGCACCATCTTCTTTTATTCCCCCTAAATTCATTATTTCTCTTTTTCCTGTTAGTGCCGAAACAGAAAATCCGTTAGCCATTCCTTTTCCGAATGTTGTTAAGTCAGCTTCGATATTAAAATATTTTTGAGCGCCTTGTAGATGCCATCTGAATCCAGTAATCATTTCGTCTAAGATAAAAATCGAATTATTTTTTTGACAGAGTTCTTTTATTTTTTGAAGAAAATTATCTTTTGGTTCTTCTGTAACCATCGGTTCAAGAATAACACAAGCAATGTTATTTTTGTATTTTTCAAATAATTTTTCAAGAGAAGAAATATCATTATAATTAAAATGAATTGTTAAATTATATATTTCTTTCGGTATGCCTTTTTTAAGAGGAGTATCGCCTATAAACCAATCGTCATAAGAAAAGAATGGGTGGTTATTACAACGTGCTATATATTTTTTATTTGTATAAGCTCTGGCTAATTTTACTGCAGCTGAGGTTACCGTTGAGCCGTTTTTTCCAAACTTAACCATGTCTGCTGAAGGAATCAGGTTCGTGATTAATTCTGCTGCTTTTAATTCAGTTAATGATGCTCGTGTTAATCCATTGCCTTTAAATATTTCCTCAATTGCTGCTTCTGAAATTTCTTTATGTCCATAGCCAACTGTTACTGCTCTTAATCCCATTCCATAATCAAGAAGTTTATTTCCATCGGTATCAAAAACATAACATCCTTCTCCTTTTGTTAATATCGATGGTGCATTTTCCGGATATTGGTCGTCGCCTCTGCTATATGTATGAGCGCCTCCGGGAATAAGGTAATTTAATTTTTCACTAAAGTTCATGTTAAAATCCTCCGTCACTTTTTTCAATTTTATTAAGAAGTTTAAGTATTTCTATGTCTTTATCTAATGAATTTGGAAATATTGATTTTGTATTTAAATGATTTATAAAAGAAGAAATTTCGTCAATATACATTTCTTCAATTATGTTTTTATTATATCCTGCTTCGGCTTTTCCTTCGGGTTGATTAAATCTCAACCATTTTTTCTGTTCGACTTCATATAAATCAAAATAGCTATTATCCCATCTCCAGATGATTTGCCCATTTTCCATATTCAATATAAGATTTCTTATAGAATAACGTGAAACAACATCAACTATAATTGAACCCGCATAAGAATTATATTTCGTTGTAAATGCATAAGTGTCTTCGATATCTGCGCCTACATTTGTTGTTTTTAAGAAAAATCCTTTTATATCATTTGGCATTCCTAAAATATCGCAAATCCATGTTAATTCAAAAGGGACTATTTCTCTTGCTCCACCGGTTTTTCTGTTTGAAACATAGAAATCAGAAACTTTTTCCCATGGATGCCAATCAGGAAGAAAATTTCCGGAATGATAAGTGAAATTTGTTACTTTACCATATTTATTTGAATTAACTGTTTTTTTAATTTCTTTAATTAAAGGATGAAATTGTAAAGTACAAGAAGGTGCAATAAAAATTTGTTCTGATTTTGCGGTTTTGTTTAATTCTTCTAATCCTTCAATCACCACACTTGCCTCAACAAAAGCAGGTTTTTTGTTTTGAATAGCAATATTTATATAATCTGTATGTTTATCAGGAGGAGTAGAAATAATGAAAGCATTAATTTTTTTTAAATCAATACTATTAAAATTATTTGTGATTTCGATTTTGTATTTTGCATTACTTTCATCAATTCTATCAATTCGAGGGTCGAATCCAATAATATCATTAAATCCCAATGCTTTCAAGCATCGTATTCGTCGTTTGCCCATTGAACCCAATCCGATAATTAAAAATCTCATGCTATTTCTTCAGATTTTAGTTTTAAAATATTTTCGATACATATAAAATCAATGTTGTCATCAATTTCATAGTTTTGCCATCTTTCAATATAAAATGGAATTGTTTTTTCTGTGTAAAAAGTTTTATTTTTTTTGTATGAAGATGTTTTGCTTATATAAATAACTCCATAAGGGAAATATGCTTTGTCCGCTTGTTGTCGCTGATAAATTTTTGGCATATTATCAACATAAGGAATCACAAAATTTTTATCATTAATTTTTTTAATTATCATCGGATGTTCTGTATGAACTTCTCCAACGCTTACAAGTGAATCGGCATTCTGATTTGTAATTAACTTTTCTATTGCAGAATCAATATCTTCTTTTTTTCTTAAAGGAGAGGTGGGTTCTAAAAGCAATAAATAATCGAAAAATTCATCTAATTTTTCAAAAAAAATTAAACAATGAATAATTGCGTCTGAAACAGGAGATTCATCTTGGGCTAATTCAGATGGTCTCAGGAAAGGAATAGATATTCCAAAATTTCTTGAAACATCAGCTATTTTCTTATCTTCAGTAGAAACAAAAATTCTATCAATAAATTTGCTGGCAATTGCTTGTTCAATTGTCCATCCAATTAAAGGTTTACCATGTAATGGTTTTATGTTTTTACATGGTAACCCTTTGCTGCCTCCCCTTGCAGGAATTATCGCAAGAATTTTTTTATTATTAAACATTAAATTAATTGATTTGATAAAATAATTTCTTTTATTTTTTCTATAATCTTTTTATTTACGCTTGAATTTGTTGGGAAATTTATTCCTGAACTTGCAATTTCTTTACATATTTTATTGCTGAAAACAAATTTTTTATAAATATCCATACTGCTTAACGGGTAAAAGAAAGGTCTCGCGTCTATGCCTTTTTCCATAAGGCGTTGTAATAAAGTATCTCGATTTCCTGATTTTATTAGCACACTTACTATCCACGTTATTTTCTCTCTTTTTGGAAGGTTGTTTTTTTGAAATTCAATAAAATCTATTTCAGAAAGTAATCTTATATAATCATTTTCGATTTTTTTTCTGTATTCTAAAATAAAATTCACTCTTTCTAATTGTGCCAAGCCAATTGAAGCCTGAAGGTTGGTCATTCGGTAATTATATCCGATAACGTCATGCCAATATTTTTTTGTTTTACTCATTCCATGGTCTTTGAGAATTCTAATTTTTTCTGCAAGTTCTTGTGAATTAGTAACACACATTCCACCTTCACCTGTTGTTATTACTTTATTTCCAAAGAATGAAAAACAGCCGATATCACCATAAGAACCGACTTTTTTGTCATTGTATCTTGCTCCATGTGCTTCGGCGCAATCCTCGATAACAAACAATTTGTGATTTTTTGCTATTTTCATAATTGAATTCATATCGCATGGTTGTCCGTATATGTGTACAGGTATAATGGCTTTAGTTTTCGGAGTTATTGCTTTTTCGATTTCAAGAGGGTCAATGCACCAGCTGTCTTTTTCGATGTCAACAATTACTGGTGTGGCATTGCAGTGTAATATTGCATTAATTGTTGCAGCAAAAGTTAAATCAGGTACTATTACTTCATCTCCTTTCCCAATTCCTAATGCTAATAATGCTAAATGCAATGCAACAGTTCCGTTTGAAACGGCAATACCATATTTGCATTCGCAAAATTTTGAAAATTCATTTTCAAACAAGTCAATATATTTTCCCGCACTTGAAATCCAAGTTGATAAAAATGCATCGGTTAAATATTTTAGCTCATTGCCGTTCAATAATGGACTTGCAATAGGAATATGTATTCTATTTGAGAATTCGAAAAAATCTACATAATTATGGTTTTCATCAATAATAGGTATTATTTTTATTTTATCATTTGTTTTACCTATGACATCCAGAGGATTTTCATTAGAAAAAGCATAAATAAAATCTTTATTTATTAAATTTTTTATTGGTTCTTGCAACTTGCAACCTTCCAGTAATAACTTTCTTATATCTCCATCAGTTAAAATTCCATGAAGTTTATTCCTGTCATCTACTATAAACGCTATCCCTTTGCCGTTTTCGTTTATTACTTGCAAAACATCTAATAAGATTTTATTTATATTACAGAGCATTTTTGTCATAAGAAACTTTATTTTCTATTAATTCGTAATTTTTTTTAATATTCTCAATGTTATTATTTATTTCTAAAGTAACTGTTTTACCTGCAAAATTATACTTTTTAAGTAAATTCCACATATTGCTGTTCTCTAAAATTAATTTATTTTCATCTTCGGTTTTATTATTATCGCTTAAATGAATATAGTTGCTTTCTGAAAACAATGAATTTAATTCTTTATAAAAATTAAGATTTAAAGTGTTGCATGAAACTTTTAAATGCCCAATATCAAGTAGCAAATTAAAATTTATTTGTTTTTTTAATTCTAAATATTCATCAGTATTTGTTAATAAAAAAGGATTCTGTTCGTTGAAATTTTTATAATTTAATAAAGATAAAACATTATTTTCAATATATAATTCTACATTATCAGCTTCTTTTTTTATCAATTCCCATCCCATGCAAAAGCGTTCAAGGGCTTTATCTTTATCAAGCAATTTACTAAAGGTAATTCTTTTGCCAATATCATCAGTGCTTATGTCAATAAGAAAACCCGCATGTAATCCGAATTTACCAATTGATAATAGTTTTGATAGTTTAATTGAGTTTATTAAAGCAGATATTGTTTTTTCAAAAATTATTTCATCTAATGAAGCTAAGTTTAAAACAAAATTTTCTTTCTGTGGGGGGAAATAATTGTGTAAAATATAATTAATATTATACTTTTTCTTTAAATCTATTAAATCATCAACAATATTAAGATAATATTCTGTTCCACCTGATAATTCAATATTTTTAAATCCGTTCTGAACAAGCTTGATGATAGATTCATTTATATGTTTTTGTTTAACACAAGAAGTCGAAATAAATATCATTTTACCCTCCTCACCGGATTACCAACATAAGTGCCCGGTTCAGTAATATTCTTTATAACAACTGAATTGGCACCAACAATAACATTATCACATATTTTAACTTTGTCAATTACAACTGCCCCTGCTCCTATAAAACAACAGCTGCCTATGTTAACTCTTCCGCATAATACAGCTCCTATTGAAATATGGTTATGATTACCAATTATTGCTTCATGCTCTATTATGCAACTTGTATTAATTATATTATTGTTGCCGATAATAACATTAGAATTGATGTAAATGTTTGCAAAAAACTGGTTTGAGCAACCTATATCAACTCTTTTTTCTATCAGAGCTTTTGGATGTATTAAATTGTCTTTAGCAATTTGTTTGTAATATTTTTCAAAATATATTTCTCGCTGTACATTATCACCTATTGATAACACCAGATTATATTCTTCTTTAATGGCATCAATTTTTCCAACTAATTCATAGCCGTTTATAAATTCTTTATTTTTTATATCAAAAGAATTATCATATATGCCTTTTATTAAAAAACCATAACTTTCTAATATGACAATTAGGGACCTTGTATGTCCTCCTGAACCTAAAATAACAATTTCTTTATTCATTAATTATGTCGTCTTTTTTATAATTTTTGTTTGCTTTGTGTCCTATTAAATTTTTATATAATATAGGAGAAATTCCAATTCCACCAGTTCTTTTAGCAACTATGTTGTTATCTGTAAATAATTCACCTTTTTTTATGTTTTTATTTGCAACTAAACATTTCTGTAATGACTTTCTTGTTTTAATTTCAGATAATGTTGGTTTTTTTATTTCTGTTCCAAGATATGTTTCTGCTTTTTTTATAGATTTAACAAATTGCTTTAATTCTTCAGGTGTCAATGATGCTTTATGGTCGGGTCCTTGCATCTTTTTATTAATAGTAAAATGCTTTTCGATAATTTTAGCTCCCATTGAAACGGCGTAAGGTGCGGCACCGATACCGATGGAATGGTCAGAATAACCAACTAAAATATTGAATTTATCCATATAAGTTTTGAGAACATTTAGGTTAACTTCGTTGTCATTAATCGGATAATTTGCAGTACACTGTAATAAAATAATATTTTTATTAAAAGGATAAATTTCATTTAATGCAAGTTCTATTTCCGACAAATAACACATTCCAGTGGAAAGTAAAAGAGGTTTATTTTTTAGTGCTATTTTTTTAAGAAAAAGAAGGTTAGTAATGTCTGTTGAAGCTATTTTATAAGCAGGTAAATTTATTTTATCAAGTTCGTCCAAACTATCTTCATCAAAAGGAGTTGTTAAAAATATAATTTTTTTTTTCTTACAATAATTATACAGTTCCAGATTTTGATTCAAAGTTAATTCTAATTTTTTCAGCATTTCATACTGAGATTCCTTTTTGTTAGTTGTTTTGGTTTGATATTGTGCTTTAATTACATCTTTTAATATTAGTTTTTCTGTTTTGAATGTCTGAAATTTAACTGCGTCAACTTTTGCTTCAACTGCAATATCTATTAGTTTTTTAGCGATATTAATATCTCCGTTATGATTTACTCCTGCTTCCGCTATTATGAAAACAGGACTTGATTTTGAAATTTGTTTATCCGAAATATTTATTGTTTTATTAAAATTCATTTTAAGGTTTTTGTTTGAGTTATATTTGAGCTTTATATCTTTTTCGTATTTTGTTTTGCTAAATATAACAAATACTTAATTTTATAATAAGGATACCTCAAAATTACAGTTTTTTTCTTATCCTGAAAATTATGAACCGGATAGTTCTTTGGTTTTCGAATTTATTTGAGGTTAAAAATACTTTCTGCAAAGTTATCATAATTAATTTCAGCATTATAATTATTTTCCCAGTTTTCAAATGATGATTTTTGCATTTTTGCAACAATGTTTTTATTGTTAATTAAATATTTTACGGCTTCTGCTATTTCTATTTTATCGGGATTTGAACTTAACAAAATGCCATTGTTGCTGTTGACAATTTCTGAACTTCCTCCTACATCGGTTGCAATAGTCGGAATACCACAGCTTTGTGCTTCCATAATCGATACAGGAACACCCTCGGATGAACTGACGTTTATTAAAACATCAATAGGTGTTGATTTGTAAAAGTTGAACACTTCCTCATTTTTCAAAAAACCCAAAAATTTGAATTTTAAATTTGACTTTTTGTTGTTTGTTAGGTATTCTTCTACTTCACTTTTCAATTCACCTTCGCCTATATGATACCATTCAAAATACATATTGTTTAGTTCAGATGCCAGATAAACCAAGCTTTCTGCAATTAATTTAATTCTTTTAACCGGAATAATTGCCGAACACGATACAATTCTGAAAATTCCGTCTTTTGAACCGTAAGAGAGAAATTCTGTTTTTTTTACTCCTAATTTTGAAACTTCACACTTCTTTATTACTTCGGGATATTTTTTTGTAATATAATTATAACCATTGTCGGATATGAGGTATAGTCGGTCAATGTAATTGAGAGTGGTTTTTCTGAAAGGTAAAAATTTACTTAGTTCTTCATATAAATCAATTCTATGTGCTCTGCTTATAACTTTTATTTTCTTATTGTTTTTTTTCAAAAGAGCTAATCCAAGTGTTTTTGTACTTAACCAATATGTGTATAAAACAGCTTCTGATACATTATTTTTCTTGAGGTAACTTTCAAGCCATTTGTGTATAACATGAATGTTGTATGCTTCAGTTAATAATAATTTTAGTTTATATAAACTTAAAATATTTTTTATGTTTCCGCATATTTCTTTTAAAAATAGAACTGATGTAATTGCTATAAATACTCTTTTAATTAAATGTTTTTTTGTTATTGCTTTAAGGCAGTTTGCAAAATTTGTTTCAATTTTTATTTCGGGTGTTTCTGCTATCTCACCTTCTGTACATGATGGTATAATAGTTAAGTCAAAATACTTTGCAAGTGCAATAATTTCAAATGAAAGAAATGAATCTTCACGATATTTGCTGTAAGGAAATGAATCGGTGAATAAATATAATTTTCTTTTTTCCATTTTTTTCAATAAACTATCGATATAAAATGTCGGACATTACATTTTTCTTTTGAACCAATCGAGAGTTATTTTTAATCCTGTTTCGAGTTCTATCTCAGGGTTGTAATTGATTAATTTTTGTGCTTTGTTGATATCGGCATAAGAATTTTTTATATCTCCTGTTCTTTCGGGGTTATAAACAGGAAAAATGGAGGAAGCGGTTAAATTTTTTATTAACTCATAAAGTTTATTTATTGATGTTTTTCTGCCGCAAGCAATATTGAAAACTTTTCCTTTTGACTCTGTAATATCGGAAAAGGCAGCTTTAATATTTGCCTGAACTGCATTTTCAATGAAAGTAAAGTCGCGGGTTTGTTCGCCATCGCCATTTATTGCCGGTTGTATATTATTTAACAATGCGGTAATAAAAATAGGAATTACGGCAGCATAAGGTCCATCGGGATTTTGACGTGGTCCGAAAATATTAAAATATCTTAAACCTACAATATTCATATCATAAATCTTTCTGAATACTCCTGAATATAATTCATTTGAAATTTTTGAAACTGCATAAGGAGACAGCGGATTGCCCGTTATTTCTTCTTTTTTCGGTAATGTATTATTATCTCCATAAACCGAAGAAGAACTGGCATAAATAAAACGTCTTACTTTTGATTCTTTTGCTGCAAAAAGCATATTTACAAAACCATTGACATTTGATTCGTTAGTGGCAACAGGATTTTGCACTGAGCGGGGAACAGAACAAAGAGCGGCTTCGTGAAAAACAATATCAACATTTTTGCATGCTTTTAGGCAAGAATTATAATTTTTAATATCGGCATTTATGAATTCAAAATTTTTTAAATTCATAAAGGGTTTAATATTTTCAATTGACCCGGACGACAAATTGTCAATGACAGTGATTTTAGGCGCATCGTATTTTACTAAATATTCAACAATGTTAGAACCGATAAATCCTGCTCCGCCTGTTACAAGAAATGAATACCGGTTTAAATCTTCCTCGTGATATTTTTTTTCGTACATTTTAATTTTTTTTATAATTTTATTTTACAAACATCGGGCACTTTTACTTTGTGTTTATTGCAATTATGCCGCGTAATATATATATTTAAAATAGCAACTTGTTTTTTAGTCAGCTTGTTTTTTTTAATTTCAGGTAAAGAATTAAGTTTATTTTTTTTGCAATAATTCATTGCCCATTCGAGTTCATTGTAAGTTGCTCCGATTTGTTCTTCATCGCATTTGTCAATTTCCCACAAACCGTCTGTTGGTGCTGCTTTTTGAATTGATATTGGCACATCAAGAAACTTTCCGAGTGCATATACTTCCGATTTTAAAAGGTCGCCGATAGGGTTAATATCAACGCCGCCGTCGCCATATTTTGTAAAAAAGCCAACACCGAAATCTTCAATTTTATTTCCGGTGCCGCATACAAGGTAATTATTTGTATTGGCAAAAGCATAAAGTGTAACCATTCGTAAACGGGAACGGATGTTTGCTAAAGCAAGTTCTCCTTTTGCAATTTCGGGTAAATTACCAATCAACTCCGAAAAAACACCTGACATGTCAATTGTATGTGAAGAAACATTTTTAAATTTCTTTTTCAGCCAATTTATGTGTTCAATGGAAAGCTCATATTGTTCTTTGTTTTGAAAAATAGGCATACTCAAAACTATAACAGGAAAATTTGTTCCGGCACAAAGAGCAGAAGTAACGGCTGAATCAATTCCACCGGATATGCCGATAACAAATCCTTTTTGTTTTGATGTGTTTAATTTTTTTATCAGCCAGTTTGTAATATATTTTGTAACTTTTTTGCAGTTCATAATTTTTATAAGTTCTGTTCAATGCATGGTGAAATTGCCCCAAAATTAGTACTAATCTTTTAATTGGGAAAATTTATATTGAATATTTTTAAAACAAAAAAGCTGTCAAATATTATGACAGCTTTTTAAAAGTTATAAATTAAATTTTCTATTTGCTTTTTGTTGTTGGCAGCGGAATACATGAAAGTTTTACCCAGTATATATCATAACCGCCCAAACTTGTAAGTGTTTTAGTTCCAAAAACTGCATTTCCTTTTAGCTCGCCGCAGATATATACGTTTCCTTTTTTATCTAAAAATATACTTTCGGCACTTTCAATGTCTTTGCCTCCACCCCGTATTAATCCGGTTAGATTTCCATTAGAATCATATTTTGCAACAAAGATATCATTTATTCCGGCGCTTGTAACTGAATATTTGTCAAAATTGCAAGTGCTTTGGAATATTCCTGTTACATACACATTACCGTTTGCATCGGCAGCACATTCTGTTGCAATTTCCGTTCCTCTGCTACCTGCAGTTCTTGCCCATACTACATTACCTTTTGGGTCATATTTTGTCAGGAACATGTCTTCATTTCCAACGCTGTGTACATATGTTCCGCCAAAAGAAACAGTATCGGTAAAACGTCCTGTCATATACGAATTTCCGTTATTATCAACGGAAACGCCAAATACATCGTCGTAATCTTTTCCGCCGGCTTGTTTTGCCCACATTGTATTGCCGTTCTGGTCATATTTTATCAAAAATATGTCGAAATCACCAATTGTAGTCATTTGGAAATCGTCGCTATGCAAAGTTCCTTTAAAATCGCCGACAACAAATACGTTACCAGCACCATCGCAGGCAACAGTATAACTTTCAACATCTTCTTTACTTGAAATTTGTTCTGTCCAAACAACATTTCCTTGTATGTCGAATTTGCAGATGAATGCATCTTTTGCACCTGCTGATGTTAAATTAAAGTTTCCGAATTGTGCCGTTGATTTGAAAAATCCTGTCAGATAAACGTTATTATAAGTATCAACAGCAATACCGCTTGCTTCATCATCGCTGCTGCCGCCCACTCTTTTAACCCATTGTACTGTGCCGTTCTGGTCGTACTTTGCAAGAAATGCATCGGAAGCTCCTGCGCTTGATACTTTTATTTTATCAAATGCTGCCTGATTTGAAATTATACCTCCGACATAAATATTGCCTTTGCTGTCAGTAGCAACACTATATGCCCTGTCGTCATCAATACCTCCGCCGTGTCTTACCCATACGAGGTTTCCTTTAATGTCATATTTAGCTAAAAAGGCATCATAATCGCCACTGCTTATGATTGAATCTTTGTCAAAATAAGCTGTTCCTGAAAAACGTCCAACGATGAATACATTTCCTGCATCGTCAAGGGTTATTGAATAACCTAAATCAACATCATGTCCGCCTGCCTGTTTTATAATTTCCCAGCAGTTTTGGTTTTTGTCCTGTGCGTACAATATACCGGTTGAAACCACTAATGCAACCAACAATAGAAATAATTTTTTCATAGTTTTAAAGATTAAATGTTTTTAAAAAAGTTCTCAAATATATAAATTATTTTAAATAAAACAATTTTTTAGAATATAATTATGATTAATTTTTGATTTTTTTCTCAATTTCTTCAATGTAGTTTTTAAATTGCCTGTCGGTTTCCATTAAGTTATTTACGGTTCTGCATGCATGTAAAACGGTTGCATGGTCTTTGTTTCCGCAATGTAATCCTATCATGGCAAGAGATAGTTTAGTAAAGCTTTTTGAAAAATACATTGCGATTTGGCGTGCCTGTACAACTTCCCTTTTACGTGTTTTTGAGCCAATCATTTCGGGAGGTACATTAAAATATTCGCAAACTATTTTCTGGATATAATCAATATTGATTTCTCTTGCACTTTTTTTAACGCAAACGTCAAGCACCTGTTTGGCTAAGGCAAGATTTATGGCTTTTTTATTAAGAGTTGACTGGGCAATTAATGATATTAATGCTCCTTCAATTTCACGAATGTTTGTTGTTATGTTCGTTGCAAGATATTCAATTACATCATGCGGTATTTCAATACCTTCGTTATATATTTTCTTTTCAAATATTGCGATGCGGGTTTCAAGGTCGGGAGGTTGAAGGTCGGCAGCCAAGCCCCATTTAAATCGCGAGAGCAAACGTTGTTCGATATTTTGTATTTCAACCGGCGGCTTGTCGGATGTGAGTATTATTTGCTTTCCTGAACGGTGCAGATGGTTAAAAACATCGAAAAATATATTTTGTGTTCCTTCTTTTCCCGACAAAAAATGAACGTCATCTAATATTAATGTATCAAGCATCTGGTAAAAATGAATGAAATCGTTATGATGTCCGTTTCTTGTTGCGTCAACGTATTGTTGAACAAATTTATTTGTTTCAACATATACTACTGTTTTATTCGGAAAATTATTTTTTATCTGAATTCCTATAGCATGTCCTAAATGAGTTTTTCCTAAGCCAACTTTGCTGTATATAAATAAAGGATTAAAAGAAGTGCCGCCAGGATTACTTGCTATTGCAAGTCCTGCAGCTCTCGCGAGTCGGTTGCAGTCGCCTTCAACAAAATTATCGAAAGAGTATATAGGGTTAAGTTGAGAGTGTACCTCTACTTTTTTTAATCCGGGAATAATAAAAGGATTGCGTATAGTATTATCTTCGTTAATATTTACAGGCAGAGCTATCGGCGGGTTTTTTAGTTCCTTTGAGTTTTTTGTCGGTACTTTAATTGTAACCGGTGATTTGCTCAAAGTATTGTCAACTACAATACTGTATTCCAGCCGTCCTTCATTTCCAAGTTCTTTTTTTATCGTTTTTCTCAAAAGTGTGATATAATGTTCTTCCAACCATTCATAGAAAAACTGACTGGGAACCTGAATTGTCAATACATCGTTTTCTAATTTTAGTGGTTTGATTGGTTCAAACCAAGTTTTAAAACTCTGCAGGTTTATATTATCTTGTATAACCTTTAAGCAATTATCCCAAGCTTTTACAAAATCCTTTTCCATTATTTGCTATAAGTAATTTTTAATTCATGACTCAGAATTGGTTAAAATTTGATTAAATTAAACGGGATTTCTATGCTGTAAATTAAATCAACTATCTAATCAAAATTTATTTTTACAAATATTAAAAAAAAATAAAATTAAAAAAAAATTTTTTGTCTTGTTTTTTTAAAAAAAATACATTAACTAAAAGGCATATATAAAAGTATTTTTATATGTTATGGTGAAAAATATTTTTTGCAATGTTAAGAAAATTAAAATCCATTTTCCAAAAAAAATAATTCATTTTTCTTTGTACTATTATCAATAAATCCTGTCGGATATTTTTTTTGTAATTTATATTCTTATTTACTTCCAAGGGATTCAATGTTATCAGCAAATTTTTTTATTGAAAATACAATGCTTTCAGAATATTTTTTTCTTATTGAAAATTTTATTTCACAATTTGTTTCTGAGTAGCTCACTTCGTATTTGACTTTATTTTCAATAAATATCCTGATTAAGTCATTTAAAAATTCATATTTTGCAGTTGCTTTAAAATTTTCATTTATTGTTTGAGTTATTATTTCGGCTTTTTCTATTGAATCGGCGGCGGCATTTCTGTACGCTTTTGTTAAGCCGTTTATTCCAAGCAACGAACCACCGAAATATCTAACAACTACAATGAGCACATTTGTCAAATCGTTTGATGTTATTTGATTTAAAATCGGTTTGCCTGCTGTATTGCTTGGTTCGCCGTCATCACTGGCTTTTTGTATCGTTTTTTTGTAACCTATTACATAAGCATAGCATTTATGATTCGCACTATGATGTTTTTTTCTGATTTCATTTATTATTGATTTTGTTTCTTCAACTGAAGATACAGGATAAGCAAAAGATAAAAACTTACTTCCTCTGTCTTTAAAAATTCCTTCTGATTTTTTTTTAATCGTTTTATATGTATCGTCGGAAAACATTTGTTTAAATATTTTGTCTTAATTAAGCTGCTAAATTTTTTTTTGCCAAGGGCGTAGGGCTTAGTGTTTAAAATAATTTCTGCTAAAACTACAAACAACAAACTACAAACATTTTTTATGAATTTGCAACCAAAAATATTGCGGCTATTGCAGAAATTAATCCAATTAAATTAACTCTCGAAAGTTTTTCATGAAAGAACAACAAACCAGCCAATGCCGATAAACAAATAATAGTTGAGTTAAAAAGCGGAAAGAAAACCGAGCTGTCGAATTTTCGCGAGCCAATGGCTTTCATAAAATAATATGTGGAATAAAAATTAAATATTCCGAGTATTATTCCTCCGCAAATATTTTTTAAAGTGATTTTAATTTTTTTTGTTGAAACCAAAAATATTGTGATGATTGCTCCGATAAAAAAACTTATTATGAAAACAGCTAAAAGATATGATGGCAGTTCGTTTTTTTCTAATTCTTTAAGCATAACATAATTTAGTAAAGTGTCGTTTATTCCGCTGCCTGCAAATAAAACCAACGGTAAAAGAAAAAGTGGCATTGAGATTTTTTTGTTGCTTCTGTTTTTTACAGATGCAAGGTAGAATGCAATAAGGGCAAGAAATATTCCGGCAATTCTGAGCAAATTAACGGAATCATTAAAATAAATAAATGCGAAAATTACAGGAATAATTATTGACATTTTACTTGATATCACTGAAACGGAAATGCCCGCTTTTTGTGTGGATATCCCGAAAATATTGAACATGAGAATAAATAATATTCCATTAAGTAATGCATATTTAAACCAACTTGTGCCGGTAATTGAAATTAAATTAATTTTTATGTCTGAAAAAGCAACGCAAAAAATTATTGCAATCAGATAGTTTATAATTATTGCCTGAAAAATGCTTATGCCAAACTTTTCAAATAATTTGAATAAAATTATTATTGCCATTGATGTGATGATGGCAAGGAGCACATATAACATGGGTTAATTTATTTTATATTCCTAAAATACTTAAAGCTTAAAGGGTTTGTGGTTTGTAGTTTTAATCATGTAAAATAAAGTACTTAGAGTTTTTTTTAAATAATGATTGCAATTAATCCATATTTTAAACTTTCTGAGCTTTGTGTAAAACTTTGTGTTCTTTGTGGTAAAAAAAAGATAACCACAAAGTTCGCAAAGAAAATTTCACGAAGGACACAAAGAATTATAATTGATTAACGGTGTTATATTTTTTTATATAAAGTTTATATTAAACCACAAACTTATTTTATCTGATTATTTTTATAAAAATACAATTTGTCATTTTCCGAAAAACTTTCTGAAATCAAATTTCCTTTTATTTTCGGGGCTTCGAGTCCTTTACCGAAATTTTTATTTCCAATCAAAATGCACACTTCATCCCATAAATTTTCCTTTATAAATGACTCAAGAAGTATTTTACCTCCTTCAATAATTAACGATTGAATATTTCTTTTGAATAATTCCTTTATTATTTCTTCGGGTACATTTTTTGAAAAATCAATCAATACATACTCTGTGTTTTTTCTGGCAGATTTTGATATTGAAGTAAAAACAAGAGTGGGAGTGGAGCCATCAAGTAAATTAAGGTTTTCATTAAGAACAAGATTTTTATCAAGAACTATTCTTAAAGGATTTTTTCCTTTCCATTCCCTTGTTGTTAATTTAGGATTGTCATTGATAGCGGTTACTCTTCCTATTATTATTGCCTGTTCCTCTGAACGCCATTTGTGAACGAGTAATCTTGTTATTTCATCGTTAATCCACACAGGTGAACCAATGTTTTGCGGGTTTCTTTCTGCATCAATAAAACCGTCAGTGGTCTGTGCCCATTTCAAAAAAATATATGGACGTTTTTTTTCGTGAAATGTAAAAAATCTTTTATTTAATTCTTTACACTCATTTTCGAGAACGCCTGCTTTTACGTCAACACCTGCTTTTATAAGCATTTCAATGCCTTTGCAATTTACTTTAATAAAACAATCGGTTGTGCCAATAATAACTTTTGGAATTTTATATTTTAAAATTATTTCTGTGCAAGGTGGTGTTTTGCCGAAATGACAGCATGGTTCGAGGTTTACATATAAGGTTGAATTTTTTAGCTGTGATTTATCTTTAACGGAATTAATTGCATTCACTTCGGCATGCGATTCGCCATATTTCACGTGGTAACCTTCGCCAATGATAGTATTGTTATTGACAATAATACAACCCACCATTGGATTTGGAGCAACATTGCCGAGTCCGTTTGCGGCAAGTTCAATACATCTTTTAATATATTTTTCGTCATTAATCACAAACCAAAATTAATGTTAATTAATTAATTTCAATTAGTATTTTTGTTTTTTTATTTATTATCATTAGCGTACCATAAAAATTAAAACATTTTTAACTGACTATATAAAAGTTCTTTGACATTTTGATGATAAGGTTTATTGATAAGCTCTTTCACTGGTGTTTTATCAAGTAACGATATGCTTAAT
>JBAZBZ010000032.1 GCA_041671145.1 Bacteroidales bacterium
GCACAAGCAATAATTAACTTAACTCAAAGCACTCAGGATAAAGGGTGGAAGTCATTCGAAAGTACAAAAAACAGATATTGGATCCTTGAAAATCTTACCAACCAGAATTATAAGGCATTCAGAGAAAACATGTACAAATATCATAGACTTGGAATGGATGTAATGAGTGAAAAAACTGATAATGCGCGGCAAACAATTAGTAGTTGCATGGAATTACTGCAAAAACTTAACAGGGAAAAGCCAAATTTGTACATTCTGCAGCTTTTCTTTACTGCAAAATGCGATGAGCTTGTTAACATTTTCACACAAGCACCACCGATGGAAAAAACACAGATAGCAAAAATACTAAGTGACGTTGACCCCGGAAATTCCGGAAAGTACAGGGCTATTACATCGGGTAAATAATGTGCGTCTTGCATTTGATAAATAATATAAAATAAACACCAATGTTAAATCACCTTTCCGTTGAGAATTATGCCCTGATTGATAAATTGGATATAGATTTTTCAGAAGGATTGACTATTATTACAGGCGAAACAGGTGCCGGCAAATCAATATTAATTGGTGCCTTATCATTAATTCTCGGACAAAGAGCCGACATACAGGCATTGCAGGATAAAAATAAAAAATGTATTATAGAAGGAACTTTTAAAATTAAAGATTATCCGGTAAAAGATTTTTTCGAACAAAACAATCTTGATTACGATGATTTGACGGTAATACGCAGGGAAGTGAATCCTGCCGGAAAGTCAAGGGCTTTTATAAATGATACTCCCGTTTCTCTTGCTCAGATTAAAGATTTAACTCAACATCTTATCGACATTCATTCGCAGCACGAAACTTTAACAATTACCGATTCGCAGTTTCAGCTTGATTTTATTGACAGTTTTGTAAAAAATAATGCAATTATAAATAATTACAAACATAAATACAGGCAATATAAACAGCTTTTGCAGCAATTTAATGAATCGGTTGAAAAAGAAAAACAGGCAAAAACCGATTTGGATTACAATCAGTTTTTATTTAACGAACTTGAATCGGCAAACCTTAAATTACGCGAACAGGAAGAACTCGAAAAGGAACTTGAAGCATTAACTCATTCGGAAGAAATAAAGTCGAACCTTTCGAAAGCTTCACTAATACTGAATGATTCGGAGAATAATGTTTTGATAAAAATTGCCGAAATACGAGAACTGCTCACTCAAACAGTTAAATATTTTCCCGAAGTAAATGAAATACATGAAAGATTTAATAACGTTAATATTGAGTTGAAAGAGTTATCGAGAGATATTGAAAGCATTGAGAGTAAAGTTATATCTAATCCCGAAAGAACAAATGAAATATCGCAACGACTCGATATTATTTATCATTTACAGCAAAAACACAAAGTTCAGAATATTGAGGAATTGCTTAATATTAAAGAATTATTAAATGATAAGCTTCTGCATGTTACTTCCCTCGAAGATGAAATCAGAAAACTTGAAGAAAAAATAAATTTGCAGAAAAATGAATTGCTACAATCGGCTAAAATAATTTCCGATAAAAGAAATTCATCATTTTCAAAAATTCAAAACCAGCTTGAAGCAATTTTATCAATGCTCGGAATGCCCGATGCAGCTATTGAAGTTAAAAATTTAATTTCGGAAGAATTCAATGAAAACGGAATTGATAGAATTAACTTTTTGTTTTCTGCAAACAAGGGCAGCGAACCTAAAGAATTGTCGAAAGTGGCTTCAGGCGGTGAAATGTCAAGGTTAATGCTTGCCATTAAATCACTTATTTCACAGAGAACTTTACTTCCGACAATAATTTTTGATGAAGTTGACCAGGGTGTTTCCGGCAACATTGCCGACAAGGTTGGTGCAATTATGAAAAAAATGACTTCTGCAATGCAGGTAATTAGTATTACTCATTTACCGCAAATAGCAAGCAAGGCAAATGTTCATTACATAGTTTACAAGGAAACTGCCGGCAATACCACAAAAACGCAAATCAAAAAATTAAACGAAAAACAAAGAATTGAAGAAATAGCAAAAATGCTCAGTGGCAAAGAACTCACTACCGCTGCTATTGAAAATGCTAAAGTGCTTCTCGAAATGAAATAATTTTTTTTACCGCTAAGGCGCTAAGACGCAAAGTTTCGTTGAATTTTTCTTTGCAATTATTCTTTTTTCTAATTCACAAAGCTATTAGTGCTGTCGGGTTTGGGGCTGAACTTCATGAAAATATAAAGCTCATCTGCTTGGGTTACATTTGTTTTATTGACTCTCATATAACGAGTAATTCTAAATGTAGAATCGTTAATAATTTCGCCTGAGTAATCGTTGGCGATATAGTGCTTTTTTGAAGCAGATTCCCATTTCTGAAAATCAATGCCGCTGTTCGTAATTTTGAACGCCCCCCAGCTGTCTTTTTTGTCTCTGATGCTACTGTAAAAACTGCCATCAATAATTCTGTTTTTTAAATCGGCTAATTGGCTTGGTGTGTATCTATTGCCAATATACAGCAAAACTCCGTTTCTGTAAAAGCAAAGAACTGAATAATAAATGCTGTCGGATTTCTGGTAGTAAAATCCGTCAATTCGCAGTTGATTTCCTGTATACTGCGATTGGTAAAAAGCTAACTTGTCGTCTTTCATGCAACTAAATACAAATAGCATAAGAAGCAATATGATTATATTTTTTGTGAGTTTCATTATTTTTATTTTACAATGGTATAAAGTTAAATAAATTTCTTTGATTTAATGAATTTGTCCCAAAATAATAAATAGAAATACTGTTTGTATAACAAAAAAGGAGAGAAAAATCCCTCCTTTATTTTTATATATTTTAATATTTTGATTTACTTTTTTGTAAAACCTTTTTCACGTGCTTTTTTAAGGCAGGCAGAAATGCCATTTTTATTTATATTTCTTATGCCTTCGGTGGAAACTTTAAGAGTTATCCATTTGTTTTCTTCAGGTATAAAAAATTTCTTGTCCTGTAAATTCGGATTGAATTTTCGGTTTGTTTTCTTGTTTGAATGCGAAACTTTATGCCCGCTTATGGCTTTCTTTCCTGTTAATTGGCAAATTCTTGACATCGTTTAATTTTTTTAAATTTTAAAGAGTTGCAAATTTACATAAAATTTTTGAGAAATATCAAATGTTTTTCAAAATTTCTTTCCGCAGCATATTGAGTGCCGTAATTGCAGCTCTTTGAATATTTCTTTCTCTGTTATCGCCGAATAAAAACTTTTGTGCTGTAACTTTGTGCGGTGTGGCAATTGCGAGCCAAGTTGTACCTACAGGTTTTTCATTTGTTCCACCTGTGGAACCCGCAATTCCTGATGAGGCAACAGCATAATCGGTTTTAAATTTTTCTTTAACACCTTTTGCCATTTCAATAACAACTTCTTCGCTCACTGCTTCGTATTTTTCAATGCTTTTGGGCGAAACACCAAGCTCATTTATTTTCACATCATTTGAATAACAAATTATAGCACCTTTGAAATAGTAAGAACTTCCGGGAATACTTGTTATTTTATGTGAAATATAGCCGCCAGTGCAACTTTCGCCAATTGCTAATGTTTTGTTTTTCGATTTCAGAAGTTTGCCTACAATTTCCTCGAGTGTTTCATTATCATATCCGAAAATGAATTCAGGAATAATATTTTTAAGTTTCTTAATTTGCTTTTCAACTTCATTAACAAGTTTATCTTTTTTATCTCCATAAGCGGAAAGCCGTAATCGTACTATTCCCGGTGATGGGAGATAAGCGAGTTTAATAAAATCAGGGAGATTTAATTCCCATTTTTCAAGAATGTCGGAAAGAAAGGATTCTCCTTTGCCTTGAGTTAATATAGTTTTGTGAAATATTGCCTGTATTTTGAAATGATTTTTTATTTCATTAAGAACATATTGTTGCATCATTTCTTTCATTTCAAAAGGCACACCGGGCATTGAAACAAAAACTTTTCTATCTTTTTCGAACCACATTCCGGGTGCAGTACCAGTTTTATTCCTGAATATTTTGCAGCTTTCAGGAACTTCTGCCTGCTTTTTGTTTAACTCGGTTAGTCCAATGCCTCTTTTAGCAAAGAATCCTTCAATATCTTTACAAACATCTTTATTCAAAACAAGTTTTGTATTGAAGTATTTGCAGAGGGTTTGTTTTGTATAATCGTCTTTTGTAGGACCCAAGCCGCCTGTAATTAAAATAAGGTCGGCTCTTTTACATGCGTCATCAAGGGCGTTAATAATATTTTTTGGAATATCGGCAACAACAGTAATTTGTGCGATTTTTATTCCCGCAAGATTAAGTTGTTCTGCAAGCCATGAAGAATTGGTATTTACAATTTGCCCGATTAAGAGTTCATCGCCGATTGAAATTATTTCCGCATACATTATTACTTCTGCCCTGAATTCTTAATAAGCCAGAATTTCTCTTGTGCCATCGAAATGTGAAGGCGTGATGGTCATTACCGGAATATCCGTAGTTCGTATAACTTCACTTGTAGTGGAGCCAACAAAAAATTCAACCCAGTTAACTTCCTGCTGAGTCATAAGAATAATAAGGTCTATATCCTTTTGTTTTTTTGCATAATTTAAAATTGCCTGTGCGAGTGTTTTTTCTTTTTTTGTTGTTGTTACTATTTCGGCAGTGCACTTTATATTTTTTTCTTCAATAATATCTTTTACCTGATAAATTTGTCCTTTAAGTTTTTTAATAACATAATCCTGTCCGGTCATCAGTGCCGACATAACTTTAATTGTAGAGCCGAAATATTTTGCGATTTCTATTGCCTTAGTTACTTTTTGTCTTGTTTGTTTGGTTAAATCAAGAGGAAGCAAAATACTTCTGCATCCGTTGTAATGATTTTTTCCGTTGATTGAAATCACCGGGCACTTTGCATAACGTATTACGCGTGATGAATTTGCTCCTGAAGCTTTTTTGCCTTCCTCAACCTCACTTCTAGTTCCCAGTATTATAAATTTAGCATTTATTAATTCGGAAGTTTCAATGATTTTTGAATAAATTCTGCCATGAGCGAACATTGTTTTTACTGTTATTCTTTCTTTTTTGAAAGTTTCATCTGCGAGCTTGTCAAGGCGTTCGAGAACTTTTTCTTTCATTTTTTCGCTCTGGTCTTCTGTAAATATCTGGGCGAAAATTCCGGATTCTTCCATAACGTAAAGTAATGTTATGTCAAGTCTCATTTTGCGTGCAATATGGCATGCCTGACCAAGTGCAATTAACGACTGTTCATTAAAGTCGATTGGTACTAGAATTGTGTTTGCTGCTTTCATTAATTTAATAATTTAAAAATTCACTGCAAAGTTACTAATAAACAGTAAATTTAATGTTAAAAAAAGTTAAGAAAATTATTAAAAATAATTGCTGTGCATTTTTTTAGTAGTAGAATATACTTGTAACTTATAGCTTGTTGTTGGCAGTTTGTGGTTTGTTGTTGTTCGTAATTTCAACAAAAGAAAACATATTTAACATTATTTTTTTATAACTACAAACAACAAACATTTTAAATCACAAACAATTTTCACAGAATCATTCCATCTTTCATTGTGAGCTTTCTGTCAGCCATATCGGCAAAGTCACTATTGTGGGTGGCTATTAAAAAAGTTTGCTCGTATTGTTCTCTGAGTTTGAAAAATAATGAATGTAATTCTTTTGCATTTGTCGAATCGAGATTGCCGGAAGGCTCATCTGCCAATACTATACGTGGATTATTCATCAAAGCTCTGGCAACAGCAACTCTCTGCTGTTCGCCGCCCGAAAGTTGCGATGGTTTGTTTTCTGTTTTATTACCGATGTTCAGGAACTCAAGCAGTTTTCTGGCTTTTTCTTCTGCTTCTTTTTTGTTTGTATTGCGTATAAAAGCCGGAATCATAATATTTTCAAGTGCTGTAAATTCAGGTAGAAGATGATGAAACTGAAAAACAAAACCTATATTTTTATTTCTGAACTCCGATAGTTTTTTATCATTTAGTTTATTAACCTGAATGTTGTCAATTTCAACAATTCCCGAATCGCATTTATCAAGCGTTCCGATAATATTTAACAAAGTTGTTTTTCCTGCACCCGAAGCTCCTACAATAGAAACCACTTCTCCTTTTTTTATTTCAAGATTTATTCCTTTAAGGACTTCAAGATTTTCATAATGCTTATGAATATTTTGAACTTTAATCATTTTAATGTATTTTTGGCAAATATATACATATTTAATGGTTTGATTGATTAAATTAATTGATTTTTATTGAAACCGATAAATTGTTTAATTGCTAAATTGTTGTATGAAATTAGTGAGCTGTATTTATTTCCTTTCTGCTTCTTATTTCACCAACAATTAAACAATTTAACAATAGATTTTTAAGCAAGATTAAAACAAATAAAAGAACCGATTCATTTCAGAAAAAAATGACTGTGATTTCAATAATTGTTGCTGTTGCCGAAAATAATGTAATCGGAAAAGATAACAAACTGATATGGCATTTGCCCGCCGACCTTGTTAATTTTAAAAAAATTACAATGGGGCATCATATTATTATGGGAAGAAAAACTTTTGAATCTATTGGAAAACCATTGCCAGGCAGAACTTCAGTAATAATTACAAAACAAAAAGATTATAAAGTGGACGGCTGTATTACTGCAAATTCATTAGAAGAAGCTCTTGGAATTGCAAGTAATGATACTGAAGTTTTTATTGTAGGAGGAGCAGAAATATATCGCCAATCAATTGATATAGCTGATAAAATATATTTTACGAAAGTTTATGAAAATTTTGGAGGCGATGTCTTTTTTCCCGAAATTGACATGAACAAGTGGGAAATTTCTTCAAAAACTGATTTTTTACCCGATGAAAAGAATAAAATTCAATATTCTTTTATTATATTTGTAAAAAAATAACTGACTCAGCTCATGGTAAAATAAAAGGTTAGTGTATAATTAATATAGAAAAACAAAATAATAACTAAAAAATTATGATTATGAAAAAATTAATTTACTTATCATTTTCTATTGCATTGTTTGCAATAGCAATTACATACACATCATGCAAAAAAGACAAAGAAGACAAAGACACACAATCCGCCCTTGACCAATCAACTGCGCAAAATGCATTTGACGGTATTTTTAAAGAAGTTGATAATGGCATAAAACAGAGAGATACGGCTGTTCGCGGAAGCAGAGCCGACACAAGCATTTGTGCAACAATAACCTTATCAAGCTTTCATCCAACTCCAACCAATCCTGCAACTTTAACAATTGATTTTCATAATGGCTGTCTTGGAAATGATGGTGTTTTCAGAAGTGGTAAAATCATTGCTGTTATCACTGGCAAATATGATTCAGTGGGTACAATAGTTACAATAACTCCGCAAAACTATTATCACAATGGTATTTTAGTTGAAGGTACAAAAACCATTACTAATATGGGACATGTGGGAACAACAAATGGAACACATAATATGGTATGGCATGTTGTAGTTGCAAATGGAAAATTAACTTCATCAAATAAGCAAGTTATAACATGGCAATCAACTCAGGATATTGAGTGGATTGAGGGTGAAAGCACACATTGGCCTTTTATTGCCGATGACATTATTTTGCTTACGGGAAGCGGAAATGGCACAAATGTTAATGGAAATAATTTTTCTGCCAGAATAACAAAAGCGTTAAGAATTGCGCGTGCATGTAAATGGATTGAAAGTGGAACAATAGTTCTTACACCTGCGGATGGTGTTGACAGAACAGTTGATTTCGGTGATGGCACCTGTGATGGTAAACTTACCGTTACAATAAGCGGAAAGATATACGAAGTGATTTTGCCGTAAAAGTTTTAAAATAAACACAAATGAGAGCCGATTTGATAGTCGGCTCTTTTGTTTGTTTCTAAATACAATTTTTATATATATTTGCAAAATGTCAAGAGTATTAGCAATAGATTATGGAACAAAAAGAGTTGGAATAGCAGTATCCGACCCTTTGCAAATTATTGCTACTTCTCTCGCCACAGTTCATGCGAAAGATGTTTTAACTTTTTTAAAAGATTATACGAAAAAAGAAAATGTTGAATGTTTTGTTGTCGGCGAACCCAAACGTTTCAGCAATGAACCGTCGGAAGCAGAAAATTATATTAAAGTATTTCTAAAAATATTGGCAAGGGAATTTCCGGAAATACCTGTTAAAAGGGTTGATGAAAGATTTACATCGAAAATTGCAGCAAAAACAATTCTTGACAGCGGCGTTAATAAAAAATCAAGGCAGAATAAATTACTTACTGATAAAATAAGTGCCACATTAATATTACAAACTTACCTGGAATTAAAAACAAAATGATTTATCCTATTTTATCTTTCGGAAATAATATTTTAAGAGCAGAAGCAAAGAGTATCGAAAAAGATTACAAGGATTTGCAAAAGCTTATTGAGGATTTATTTGAAACAATGTATGCGGGAAATGGTGTGGGGCTTGCTGCTCCACAGATTGGTTTTTCTCTGCGGCTTTTTGTTATTGACGGAAATCCATACAGCAAAGATGAACCAAAGCTTAAGGATTTTAAAAAAGTTTTTATTAATGCAAAAATCGTTGAAGAAAAAGGTACAAAATGGCTTTTCAATGAAGGATGTCTCAGTTTTCCCAAACTTCGTGAAGATGTATCTCGCTTGCCAGAAATAAAAATTAATTATTACGATGAGAATTTTAATTTTCATGAAGAATATTATGACGGAATTACAGCAAGAATTATTCAACATGAATATGACCATATCATAGGAAAATTATTCGTTGACCATTTAAGTCCCCTGAAAAGACGACTTCTGAAAAGAAAACTTAGTGATATAAGTAAGGGAAATGTTGAGGTTGATTATAAAATGAAATTTTCAGCAAAGTAAAATAAGATGGAAACAAAAAAAATAATATCAGTAATTGCAATAGCAGCAATAATAATTGCCGGCTGCGGACCCTCAAAACAGAAAAAAATAAATGAAATAAAAATCCTTGAGGATAAAATTAAAACAAGCGATATTAAAAATGACAAGCAATTGGTTAATGATTACATTGTTGCCTGTAAAGATTATTGCAGGCGCTTTCCCGATGATTCATTGTCGCCGAAATATTTGTTCGGGTTAGCTGTGGTTTCGATGACAATCGGAAATTCACAGGATGCAATAGGATTTTTAGATGAAGTTTGCAAAAAATATCCTAATAGTGCAAGAGTTGCTGACGCATTATTGCAAAAAGCGATATTATATGATACGCAATTGAATAATACGAAAACTGCCGGAATACTATACCATGAATTTATCACAAAATATCCCAATGACAAAAATGTACAGGTAGCAAAAGATGCTTTATCGGTACTTGGCAAAAGTCCTGAAGAAGTATTAAATAGTTTTAAAAAAGATAGTACTAATGTGAAATAGAATATTTGTGAAAAAGCTTAATATTCTTGTTTTAAAATCTTATGTAAGCCCTTTTATTGCAACATTTTTTATTGCAATATTCGTATTGCTGATGCAATTTTTATGGAAATACGTTGACGACATGGTAGGGAAGGGGCTTGAATGGATTACTCTCGCAAAACTGCTCGTTTATGCTTCGGCAACTTTCGTTCCGCTGGCATTACCGCTTGCAATTTTGCTTTCATCAATAATGACATTCGGTAATCTTGCCGAAAACAATGAGCTTGTTGCTATAAAAGCCGCCGGGATTTCATTACAGAAAACAATGAGACCGCTTGTTATTCTCACAATAGCAATGTGCTTTGTTGCTTTTTATTTTTCCAATTATATTTTACCTGTGGCAAATCTGAAATTCGGTTCATTGCTGTTCGATATCAGGGAACAAAAGCCGGCATTCAATATAAGAGAAGGAATTTTTTATAACGAAATTGAAGGTTATGTGATAAAAGTAGCAAAAAAAGAATCCGATGGTCAAACTGTTCGCAACATAATGATATACGACCATACAGGAAACATGGGCGGCTATTGCCTTACATCTGCCGATAGCGGGAAAATGTATATGACAAAAGATAAAAAGTTTCTTTTGTTAAAATTGTTCAGCGGTTATAATTATAATGAGAAACAAAATCCCTCAAATGATAAATCTTATACGTATCCTTTTCAGAGAATAAAATTTTCTGAGCAAAACATACGTTTCGATTTGTCTTCTTTTTCAATGACAAGAACTGACGAAGGTTTGTTTAAAGATAATTACCAAATGCTTAATATAAAGCAATTGCGACGAGAGATTGATTCATTGTCAAAACAGAAAGATTCTGCACAAAAAAAATATACTTTTGACCTTTTTCAGAAATTTTATTATTTAAGTAAAAAGTATAATGATAAAAATAAAGATACCATTGCCAAAAATATAGATTATAAAAATGATAATATAATTTCAATTTTCAGAAAGGAAGATAGAAACAAGATATTAGAAGCATCCGTAAATTTTATGAGAGGCACAAAAGAATCGGTTTTTTATTACAAAGAAGACCAGCAAACCAGAAAAAAAATTCTTGCACGCAATAAAATCGAATGGCACAGAAAATTTACTTTGTCGTTTGCCTGTTTGATTTTGTTTTTCATAGGAGCTCCCCTTGGAGCAATAATCAGGAAGGGTGGCTTCGGAATGCCTGTTGTTGTTTCAATTGTTTTTTTCGTTATATTTCATGTTTTATCAAAAACAGGAGAAGAAATGGTTAAGGAAGGTGCTATTTCGGTATTTTCAGGAATGTGGATGGCATCAATGATTTTATTTCCTGTTGGTATTTTGCTAACTATGAAAGCTACAACGGACTCTTCAATATTTAATAGGGAAGCATATTCAATGTTTTTAAGAAAAATTTTTGGAATGAGAAAATTTAACAAATAATAAATGAAAATTCTCCAGATTTGCAATAAAATTCCATATCCTTTTAATGAAGGGAGCAGCATAGCCATAAATCTTATCACCGATGGCTTGATTAAAAGAAACAATAAGGTTAAGCTATTGGCTATAAATACTCCCAAACATTTTATTGAGCTGGCAAATATTCCCGAAGATTACAGAAAAAAAACCAATATAGAATCGGTATTTGTTGATACTGATGTGAAATTTATCTATGCTTTTTTGAATTTATTCTCAAATAAATCATACAATATAATAAGATTTTACGATGAAACTTTTGAAAAAAAACTCATAGAAGTACTTAAATCGGAAATTTATGATGTTGTTCAGATAGAGAGTATTTTTATTGCGCCGTATCTTGAAACGATTCGTAAATATTCAAATGCAAAAGTTGTAATGCGTGAACATAACATCGAATTTCTTATATGGCAAAGATTATCACAAAGCTGTAAAAATCCGCTAAAGAAATTTTATCTTGATATTTTGTTTAAAAGATTAAAAAAATACGAAATGACAATGCTTGATAGATATGACGGCATTGCAGCAATATCAGGGATAGATGTGGAAACAATTAAAAAACTTGGATGCAGAATACCGGTTACCAATATTCCTATTGGCATAAATATTGAGAATTATGATATTCAAAATAAGGGGGAGGAGTTTCCTTCATTATTTCATATCGGGAGCATGAATTGGATGCCAAATCAGGAAGCGGTTAAATGGTTTGTAAATAATGTATGGCAATCGGTATTAAAAAGGTATCCGCAATTAAAATTTTATCTTGCTGGAAAGAAAGCTCCGATGTGGCTGAAAAATATAAATGTTCCGAATGTTACTTTTGTTGGTGAAGTTGAAAGTGCAAAGGATTTTATGCTATCTAAAAGTATAATGGTTGTTCCATTGCTTTCGGGAAGCGGAATGCGTGTGAAAATTATTGAAGGAATGGCACTCGGTAAAACAATTATTTCAACAACTATAGGAGCTGAAGGTATTGATTGTACCAATGGTGAAAATATTCTCATTGCCGATACACCCGAAGAATTTCTTTTAGCAATCGGTAAATGTATCGAAGACAAGGATTACTGCAAAAAAATCGGAAATAATGCGAGGCAACTGATTGTTGAAAAGTACAATAACGATATGATTATTGAAAAATTAGTAGGGTTTTACCAAGAGTTAAATAAAAAACATCTTCAAGAACCCGACAATAATTCTGCATTTTAGAAATTCTTTAATAATTTTTTGTAGTTATAGGGAAGGTGAATCAAATTCCTGATAAATGGAATTCTGACTTTTAAATTCGGGAACAATTTCTTTCATTTTTCTGACAATTGCATTGTTATCCTGAATTTTCGCTGATTCTCCAAGTTCATTTATTTTTTTATTAACAAAATCATTGTTGTATTCTCTGACTTTCGCAATCATTATTTTGGGATGATGTGTATGCGTTGTGTTTTCTTCATCATTAAGTAATTCCTCATAAAGTTTTTCGCCGGGGCGCAATCCTGTGTAAATTAAATGAATGTCTTTACCGAGTGTTAATCGCGAAAGTTTAATCATCTTCTTTGCAAGGTCGGTAATCTTAATGGACTTGCCCATATCGAAAATAAATATTTCTCCGCCTTTTCCCATTGCTCCCGCTTCAAGAACAAGCTGACATGCTTCAGGTATCGTCATAAAAAATCTTGTAATTTCAGGATGTGTAACGGTAATAGGTCCGCCTTTTTCAATTTGTTTTCTGAATCTTTCAATTACCGAACCATTTGATTCGAGAACATTTCCGAATCGTGTGGTTATAAATTTTGTTTTTGATTTTCCGTTGAGGGATTGTGTGTAAATTTCAGCAATTCGTTTTGAAGCACCCATAATTCCTGTCGGATTTACAGCTTTATCTGTTGAAATCATTATGAATTTATCTGTTCCGTATTCTATAGACAAATCGGCAAGAATTTTTGTTCCGTTCACATTTGTGTTAACAGACTCAACCGGATTATTTTCCATCATGGGAACATGCTTGTATGCTGCAGAATGATAAACTATTTCAGGTTTATAAGTTTGGAAAATATTTTTAACGCGTTCATGATTTCTTATATCGCACAAAATAAATTCAGCATTATTGAATCTTAAATTTTCTTTTACTTCGAGTTCGAGTTCGTACAAAGGTGTTTCTGCCTGGTCAATAAGAAGCATCTTTTTTGGAGAGTATTCTACGAGTTGCTTTACAAGTCCGCTTCCAATCGAACCAGCAGCACCGGTTATCAAAATGGTTTTGTTTAAGGTTTGCTTGCTGATGCTTGTTTTATCGAGTATTATCACATCTCTTTCTAAAAGTTCTTCGATTTTTATCTTTTTTATTTGTTTGAAACTCAGTTCTCCGTTTATCCATCGCTCAACAGGCGGAACACTCAATACTCTTATGTTATATTGTAATGCTTTTTCAATAATTTCGTTTTTACTGTCAGGTGAAATATTTTTTACGGAAAGAATTATATTTTCAATTTCGTTGTTTTCAAGC
Organism: Bacteroidales bacterium; assembly: GCA_041671145.1. NCBI lineage: Bacteria > Pseudomonadati > Bacteroidota > Bacteroidia > Bacteroidales > Bacteroidales bacterium. Next base: position 13,399 of record JBAZBZ010000032.1, read on the forward strand.
AATGTGTCAATTTCGTTTTGTCCATATATATTAATGCCTTCAACTTTTTTTCCGATTTTATTTTTATCAACATCAATAAAAGCAATAACTTTATATTTTGTGCCTGCATCTCTGTCGAGCGACCTTTTGGTTATCAATCCGTGTTCTCCTGCACCTATGATTATTACGTTTTTTTTGTCTTTTGAAGGATTTGTAATTTCCCAAAACAGCGACTTTACAAATAGTCGTATTCCCGTCATTGCAAGAATTGTGAATAGAAAATCAATAATTACTATTGAAAAAGGAAGTACATAAGCATGGTTTACAAAATAAAATTTCAAAAAATTCAATAAAACAAATGTTAAACTTCCGCATACCAAAACAATAAAAATACGTTCGGCATCTTTTGAACTTGTATATTTTATTATTCCGGCATAAGTTTTTCCTATAATAAAACTAATGCCTCTCACAAAAAGGACAACAGCAATACCTTTCGGAATTCGTGCAATTTCATTTTCGGGAAGAACAAAATTGAATCTTAATTCATAAGCTACAATTACCGACAAGAAGCATATAAAAATATCTACAAGAAAAATTAACCACCGCGGTGTGTTTTGTTGAAATAATACCATTGTATTTGTTTTTTACAAAATTACGAAAATGATTTATTTTAAATTAAGGTCATGTCCCATTTTATTTTTCTTGGTTTCAAGGTAAAACATATTGTATTTATTGGGTGGAATTTCAATATTAATATTTTCAACTATTTCAATGCCATAACCTGTTAATCCTGCCCTTTTAGTGGGATTATTTGTAATGAGCTTGATTTTTGTAGCACCTAAATCTCTTAATATTTGTGCTCCTATACCATAATCTCTTTCATCGGCTTTGAATCCGAGTTCGAGATTTGCCTCAACGGTGTCTTTGCCGAGTTCCTGTAAATGATATGCTTTTAACTTGTTCAGCAAGCCAATTCCTCTTCCTTCCTGGTTCATGTATAAAACAACTCCCTTTCCCACATCTTCTATCATTTGCATTGCAGAATGAAGCTGTGGTCCGCAATCGCATTTATATGAACCGAAAATATCTCCTGTAACACATGAGGAATGAACTCTCACAAGAACAGATTCATTCTTTTCCCAAGAACCTTTCACAAGCGCCAGATGTTCCAGATTATTTGTTATTTGCTTATAAGCAAATAAGTTGAATTCTCCCCATTGTGTAGGTAATTTAACATTTACAACTCTTTCTATCAAACTTTCGTTTTTTATTCTGTATGCAATAAGGTCTTCAATGGAAATTATTTTAAGATTGAATTTTTTTGCGATTTCAAGTAATTCGGGTAAACGAGCCATAGAACCATCGTCGTTCATTATTTCCACAAGTGCACCTGTGGGTTGTAAGCCGGCAAGTTTTGCAAGGTCAACTGTTGCTTCGGTATGTCCAGCCCGTCGTAAAACACCGCCTTCCTTTGCTCTCAATGGAAAAATATGACCGGGTCGTCCCAAATCTTCGGGCTTTATTTTAGTATTGGCTAATGCACGAATGGTTTTTGCTCTGTCGCTTGCAGATATTCCGGTTGTGCAGCCATGTCCCAACAAATCAACAGAAACAGTGAAAGAAGTTTCGTGGCTCGAGGTATTTTTGCTGACCATTAATTCGAGATTCAGTTCATGGCATCTTTCTTCTGTGATGGCGGCGCATATTAAACCTCTTCCGTATTTCGCCATAAAATTTACGGTTTCTGTTGTTGTTTTTTCTGCGGCTACAACAAAATCACCTTCATTCTCGCGACTTTCATCATCAACAACGATAATAATTTTTCCCGCTTTTATATCTTCAATTGCTTCTTTTATTTTATTAAATCTTTCTGACATCTTAATTTTAATTTGCAGCAAAGTTAATAATATTGTCATATAATAGACCTTATATAGAATAAGATTTTGTTCTATAATAAAATCTAATATTCAGTTGAATATAATTAATAAAATAAAGAAGAACCTCTCTTGGTATGTTTTCTTCTTGATGTCACACTGCTGACAGTTCGGTGTTTGTAGTCATTTGATAAAACACTTATATTTCCGTCAACTTCCAGAATGGCAAGATTAACATCGCTGATGTGCATCACACCGTGTTCGCGAACCACTTCAAGTAATTCATTTACCGATATTTTTTCTTTTCTTAAATTCTTATCATGGACTTTTCCGTTAGAAACAAGTATTACCGGTTCGCCTTCTATTAATCCGGTAAAATATTTTGAGCGGAATAATAAATACTTGAACAAATAGTTGAGAAGGAACAGAGTTGTTGCAGCCACCAATCCACCAAGTAATGAAGAATCGGAACCTACCATTGCATTTTGAACTGCATTGCTTATTAATAAAATAAAAATAAGGTCAACAACAGAAAGTTGAGCTAATTCTTTTTTTCCTAAAATTCTTATGGCAATTGTAATAAACAAGTACACCGCAGAGGAACTGATGATTATGTTTAAATAAGTATTGTTGAACATAGGTTTATTGATTTAAGATTTATAATAAATATTGTATGTAATTAAATTTTTATCTTTAAATCACAGTTTGTTGTTAAATTGTTGAATTGCTAAATTGTTAAATTTTCGTACTTCATACTTCTCACGTCTTTTTTAATCTGAATCTGTGACTAATTTATTTTTCAAAATTAAAAAAATATAATTAAAACTTTACTTCATCAACTTTTAACTTTTTAATTATCTTTGTGGAAATTTAAATTTTAATCAATTGTCCGATATTATTCATTTATTGCCCGATTCTGTTGCCAACCAGATTGCCGCAGGTGAAGTTATTCAACGTCCATCTTCTGCTGTTAAGGAGTTGCTTGAAAACGCTATTGATGCGGGCGCAACCGAAATAAAAGTAATTATTAAAGACGCAGGCAAAACATTAATACAGGTGATTGACAATGGTTGCGGAATGTCCGGAACTGATGCGAGGATGTGTTTTGAACGACATGCAACTTCAAAAATAAAAACGGCAGATGACATATTCGAAGTTCGCACAATGGGTTTCAGAGGAGAAGCACTTCCTTCAATTGCTGCAATTTCTCAAGTCGAATTGAAAACAAAAAGAATTGATGATGATTTGGGAACCTTTATTATTATTGAGGGTTCTGAAGTTATGAAACAGGAAAATTGCAGTTGTAACAACGGAACGTCAATTGCTATAAAAAATCTTTTTTATAATACACCCGCAAGAAGAAAATTTCTGAAGAACGATACAATAGAATTGTCGCATATAATTGAAGAATTTCAGAGAGTAGCTTTAATAAACTATAATATTTCTTTTACATTACATTCGAACAACAAAGAGATTTTTCATCTCGAAAAAAATAATTTCAAACAAAGAATTGTTTCCATCTTCGGTTCGGGCTGTAATAACCGCATATTGCCACTTGAGGAAGAAACATCAATTGCAAAAATCTACGGATTTATTGGTAAACCCGAATTTGCAAAAGCTAAAAGAGGAGAACAATATTTTTTTGTTAACAATAGATTTGTTAAACATCCTTACTTGCATCATGCTGTTCAAAAATCGTTTCTGGATTTAATTTCAACAGATAAATTTCCATCTTACTTTTTAAACATTGTTGTAAACCCTAAAATTATTGATGTAAACATTCATCCCACAAAAACAGAAATAAAATTTGAAGATGAAAAAATAATGTATTCACTAATGTTGTCGGCGGTAAAACAGGTGATAGGAAAATTTCATCTCGCACCAATGCTTGATTTTCAGGCGGAAAATATTTCTGCAATTCCACATATTCCTGCTAATACCCCTATTGTTAACCCCGGAATAAACATAAATACTGGTTACAATCCTTTTATTACTGAAAAGAAAACTGCTCAAAAGAATGAGGAAATTAATGCTGAGAAATCGTTTTATCAGGAAAAACAAAATCTTAAAAACTGGGAAAAGCTGTATCGGGTAGCAACCGAAACTAAAGAGAAAACCGAAACTAAAGAGAAAACCGAAACTGCACAGCAGTCAATAAGTACTGGAAACAATTTTAATATTCCTGAAGTTACCGATAAAAATATTTTTCAACTTCATAATAAATATATTCTGGCGCATGTAAAGTCAGGACTCATGGTTATTGACCAGCAAGCTGCACATGAAAGAATACTTTATGAAAAATTTCTGAATTCATTTAAAAATCATGCAACAAACTCACAGCAATTGCTTTTTCCTAAAACAATTGAATTATCATCTGCTGATTTTGAAATTGTATCAATATTAAAAGAAGACCTTCAAAACTTAGGTTTTGAAATCGGCGATTTCGGAAAAAATTCATTAATTGTTTACGGTGTTCCAGTTGAAGTTCTAAACGATGATATCGAAAAGCTTTTTGAGGAAATAATAGGGCAGTATAAAATAAATTCATCGGTTTATGCCGAAAAATATGAAAATCTGGCTGCATCACTCGCAAGAAAAGCTTCGGTGAAATATGGTAAATCCCTTTCGCAGGATGAAATGCTGGGGTTGATAGAGCAGTTGTTTTCATGCGAAATTTCGGGTTACTCACCTTCGGGAAAAATAACTGCGACAATAATTAATATTGAAGAAATAGATAATAAATTTATAAAAAAATAAATTTAAAATGGACTATTATCGACCACAACAATTCAGAATACTTCCGCCGGTTGTAAAGAATTTACTTATCATTAATGCTATTTTCTTTATTGCTACAATCAGCATGGAAAAGATGAACATTGACCTGATTGACAAACTTGGGCTTCATTATTTTAGTTCCGAAAAATTTCATCCATATCAGCTTATAACATATATGTTCATGCACGGTAGTTTTATGCATATTTTTTACAACATGTTTGCTGTATGGATGTTCGGGAGTGCAATTGAAAACGTTTGGGGAACAAGACGTTTCCTTACATTTTATATTGTAACCGGTCTTGGTGCTGCTTTTACACATTATGTTGTCGTTTATTTTGAAATGCATCCGACATTAATGGCAATAAATGATTTTCTAAATAATCCGACAAATGATAGTCTGAAAAGTTTCATGGCTTCATCAAACTTTCATATTTCTTCAGAAAACATTGCGGGAACTACAAACGAATTTATTGCAAAATATAATTTGCTTCTGAGTGAAGGCAATAAAACTGCTGCATTACAGTCGGCTGTTAACTTTATGTCGGAATATAAAACCGAATTTTTGAATGCACCTGTTGTGGTGGGTGCTTCGGGAGCTTTGTTCGGATTGCTGCTTGCATTTGGCATGATGTTTCCGAATTCTCTTATTTTTATTTATTTTTTGCTGCCTATAAAAGCAAAATACTTTGTAATTATATACGGAGCAATAGAACTATTTTCGGGATTTTCAAAAATATCTGGCGACAATGTCGCTCACTTTGCACACCTCGGAGGAATGTTGTTCGGATATTTACTTATAATATTCTGGAAAAAAAGAAATATGTATGATTGATAAATTATTGTTAATTGTTAGTTGAAAATTACATTGTAAGTGCGTGAGAATTTTATGTATGTTTGTTTCAAAATTTATAAAAATGAAAATTAATTTTAAAATAATTTTATTTTTTATCTCTTTATTTTTTATTCAGCGAACATTTTCGCAGGATACTATTTTGCTTTTAAACGGAAAACAAATTCAGTGCAAAGCAGCTTATGTAAATGAAACAAGCGTGGTATATCATAAATTGCATAAGAATGAAAAAATAAAACAAATTAATAAGGAAAAGGTATATTCTATTACTGATTCTCTCGGAAAGAAAAAAATAATATATGATAAGGATACGACGAATGGTTTTTATTTAACAAAAGAACAAATGCTCATTTTTATCAAAGGTGAACAATATGCTGCAAAAGAATGCAAATTATTTTCCTCTTTTGTATTATCATTTGCCGTTGGAGGACTTAGTGCGTATGTTCTTAAATTTTATGGTGTGCCTATGGTTGCTCTCACTCCTATTGTATTTGGCGCAATTCAAACAAAATCATACGAATCAAATCCGAATAAGAAATTGGTAAATAATGAGTTTTTTATAGAGGGATATCAGACAAAAGCAAGATATAAAAAAATTAAAAGCTCACTGATAGGAGGTATAATTGGATTTACATCTGTTGCTATAATTATTGATTTTACTACTAAATAATTTTTTTTGCATCAGGTCCCACATTAAATATAAGGTCAATAATACTTAAGTTCGGAATAAAATCATACTTCTCATCAAAAACCTGCTTGTAGTTTTTATCGGAAATATTTTTTAAAGAAAAAAAAGTTTTATCCTTAGGATTGAATGAATTCCTGTAATCGGCGGTTTCGTTTGCATATTTTTTTTCAAATAAATCCGTATGTTTTATTTCAACCTGTATTTCTAATATTCCCGTAAGCCAATTCACGAGAGTGTTATTGAAATCGAGAAGAAAAGGTTGTTTTAAGCTATAAATTGAAATTAATTTATCACTGTAAAATTCATAAAAAGGGGAATTATTATAAGCTGATTCTATTGTTTTCAAATGAGTTTTAATCCAATTTGTGTCATAAGAAATTTTTATATCTTTTGTTTGTGAATTATTTTTTCTTTCCTTCAAAGGAACACTCAAAAGTAACATTCCGTTTGATGTATAAATATAATAACGATTGCGAATAGTTTGCTTGGGAAAGGTTTCGTGTTTTTCTATAAAAATGGTTTGGTGTTTTGCCATGAGCCGAAAATACTGAACCGGCGGAAGAAATGCAGTTGGAAAAATTGCTTGAATTTTATTATTAGATTGTTCCATTTTTTAAAAAGTGCGAAACGGGATTTATAAATATTGAAATTTGAGTTAAGTATTCTTGTTTAATTTCCGGTTAGGACAGATTATTTTTTTGCCACCAAAACACAAAATCACCAAAGCCCACCAAAATATAATTCATTATGTATGTTAGTTTTAATAAAACATTTTTCAATATGAAATAATTTAATTACTAACTTTGCCTTTTTTCTTTGTAAAATTAATAATTTTTAAGTAGTTATAAACATAAATTATTATGCGAAGCTCAAATGAATTTACATTGAAGGAAGCAATTGAGAACATGTTGAGAGAGTTTAAAATTAAACATAAAATTTTTGAAATACAACTTCGTGATTCATGGGAAAAAGTAATGGGAAAAACAGTTTCGACACGAACTATAGAATTGCAACTTAATAATAAAATACTATACATAAAGCTTGAGTCGGCAGCTTTGCGCAATGAATTGAGTATGTCGAAAGAAAAAATCATTAATCGTTTGAATGAAGAACTAAAAGAAGAAGCAATTAAAAGTATAGTGTTAAAATAATTAATAAAATAAATGCTTGTCAAAAGAATTTTCGATTTAACAGAAAGGTATCTTCAGCTATTCCCTGATAAAACCGACGCATTGGCAGGCAAAGACGAAGGGATATGGCTCAGATATTCCGTCCATCAGTATATTGAAATAGCAAATAACATAAGTTACGGACTTTTAAAGCTCGGAGTTCAGAAAGGTGATAAAATTGCTTCAATAACTTTCAATCGTCCCGAGTGGAATTTTCTTGATATGGGAATTCAGCAAGCAGGGGCAATTCATATTCCCATATATCCCACCATCAGCGACAGCGATTATCAATATATACTGAATCATGCTGAAGTAAAATACATTTTTGTTGCCGGTGAAGAAATGTACAGGCGCATAAAACACATTCTTCCTGATGTTCCGTCGTTAAAAGCAATTTATACATTTAAAAATCTTCATGGAATTGAACATTTGAATGAATTGCTCGAGCTTGGGAAAAAAAATCAGGATATAGAAAAACTAAAAAAAATAAAAGGAGCAATAACAGAAGATGATATATCAACGATAATTTATACTTCGGGAACTACAGGAATTCCTAAGGGAGTAGTATTAACACATAAAAACATAATTAGTAATTTTGTTGCAGTATCGCCTATTATCCCTTATGGCTCTGAAGCAAGGGCATTAAGCTTTCTTCCCTTATGTCATATATATGAAAGAACGATTAACTATATGTATCAGTATAACGGAATTTCGCTATATTATGCCGAAAATATAGGAACAGTAGTTGATAATTTGAAAGAGATACAACCGCAAATTATGACTACCGTGCCCAGATTACTTGAAAAAGTTTATGATAAAATTATTTCAAATGCCGAAAAACTAAATTGGTTAAAAAAAATAATTTTCTACTGGTCGTTAAATGTAGGACATCATTACACGCTTTATGGAAAAAATAGCCGGTGGTATAATGTTAAACTTAAAATTGCAAGAAAGCTTGTTTTCTGTAAATGGCGGGAAGGACTTGGCAATGTTGATATAATTGTTTCGGGTGGAGCTGCATTGCAGCCACGGCTCGGAAGAATATTTTGTGCGGCAGGATTCAGAGTCCTTGAGGGATACGGACTCACAGAAACATCTCCGGTGATTTCCGTAAACACGTTGGATGAAAATGGAATGAAAATAGGTACAGTAGGACCGGTTATTGAAGGCGTTGAAGTGAAAATTGCCGAAGACGGTGAAATACTTTGCAGGGGACCAAACATTATGGCTGGCTATTACAAAGAACCCGAACTAACAGAAGCAGTAATTGATAAAGAAGGATGGCTGCATACAGGAGATATCGGCTGTTTTGTTGATGACGGGTTGCTTAAAATAACAGGAAGAAAAAAAGAAATTTTTAAAACTTCTTTCGGAAAATATATTTCACCACAACTTATCGAAAATAAATTTAAAGAATCTCCATTTATTGATAACATTTTCGTTATCGGCGAAAATCAGAAATTTGCTGCTGCCATAATTGCTCCCGATTTTAATTATCTTTGCGAATGGTGTAAAAGAAAAGGCATCGAATACACCGACAACAAAGAAATATTAAATTTGCAAAGAATAAAAAAACGATTTCGTAAAGAAGTTGATATTTATAATTCATTTTTTGGCGATACCGAGCAAATAAAAAGATTTGAACTTGCAGAAACCGAATGGACTATTGAATCGGGAGAATTAACTGCCACACTTAAACTGCGAAGAACTTTTATGCACCGCAATTATAAGGATGTTATAAATAAAATTTTTAATAACTGAATTTTTATTTTTATAATTTTTTACAAATTGCTTAAATTCAAAGCAAGAATAAAATCCACAGTATAGGTTTTGTTTAAAGGAACATAAGAATATCTTAATCCGATATCCAAAGGGATAAAAAATCTGAAAATATGAATGTCGCTTGTTAATTCGGCTCCGTAAGAATTAAATTTGTTTTTCATTGAAACAGAATTGTCAATAGAAGCATAATCGGTAAATAAATTCAACTTTATTCTTTTTATATAAAACAACGAACCTATTTTTAAATCGGGGTAAAGCAAAGGAAATTTATAATCAAATGAAAACTTTTTTATCTCATAAATATCTTCGGTGAAGATAAATCCCCTTGGAAGATTTATGATATTTTCAAAAATATATCCTGAATGTGAATACAGAGAATTGTTTTTTTGATATTCAAAATCAATTTTTGTGCTGTGATGCTTGCATATTCCCGGGAAAATAAAATATGACTGAACTGCAAAAATCTCACCGTAAAAATCGTGTGCGTTTTTATAATTAACTGAAATAACTTGTCCGAAACGGGGACGCATGTCTCTTGCAACTGTCCTTTCAACATTATAAGCATTTAATCCAAAATCATAAAACATAAAACTTTTTTTTGCATAAGGATAATCATTTGCCGTTGAGTTGCTGACATTAATATAACCCATGCCGGTTGTGGGTTCTATGAATCTGTAATAATTACCTGAAGAAAAATTCAAAGGTAAACTTAAATTTATTCCTATATTTAATTCATCCCATGAAAAAAGATTTGCCATTGTGGGAGATGGAATAAAAATACTTCTTCTGTTTCCATAATCAGCTTTTAATCCTATAACAGGATACCATCCTTTATAATCAAATGAAAGCGAATAAGTATTTGTGTTTTCAATCTGGTTGTATTTATATGATAAAATCGTGAAAGCAGTGCTGAGTGCATTTTGAGAAAGAAATCTTATTCCCGGATATAGTTCCGTGTTATCATAATCAATAGGCATCCAGCTATGGAAATTAAATAAATGGGTGGTTTTGCTATAATTTTTCACTTCGTAATTTCTTAATTTCAAAGTGTCAAAATTTATTTTATTTTCCTGTTTAATGTAACTTTCATATAAATTAATTGATGTGTTTTTTATATTATCCAGAGGAGTCCATGCAGAAGGATTGAAATTAGCTTCAACGATATTGTAGCCATTTTCAGTATAATCAGAATATGCGATTTTTCCTGAATTTTGTGAAACAGTTATATCGCTTGCACCAAATTTTGATGAAGTAACCTGATAATTTTTTTTTGTTTTTATATCAATCGCATAAATGTTCGGAATGCCTGAATATATTCCGTTAAAGAATACATATCCTTTTCTGAAAACAAGATTGTGAATTTCCGTTACTTCTTCTTTAAGTATGGTTTTATAATTCAAATTGTCGGCATCAAAAAGTAAAATTCCTTTTCCATTTTTGTTCATGTTGATAACGGCTAAATGCTTACTGTCATCAGACCATGCTGGTGTGATAAAAAAAACATTACTTTCAGTTGAAAATCTTTTTATTTCTTTTCCATTATTAGCATCAAGAATAATCAAATAATTTTTGTCATTTTCTGTTACTTCAACTGTTGCTATTTTTGTGCCATCGGGAGAAATTGAAGGTGCGAATAATCTTGTTTTCCTTGTTAGAGTTGTTTTCTTTTTATTTTTTAAATCATATATTTTAATTACTGAATAATTACGTCCTTCCCATCTTTTATCAAACTGAATTTCCGACCAAACAATTATATTGCTACAAGCAGAGAGTAAAGGTACTTCTCCTGTTTTATTTTTTACCTGTGCATTGTCAACATTAAAAGTAGCCGACAGGCATGCTGAATTGTAAAATCCGGGAGTAATTATTTTTTTTTCTTTGCCGTTTTGTTTAAAAACAACGAGGTGCGCTATGTCGTTAAGTCCTGATTTTATTGACAGGATAGTACTATCATTAAGATAAATCGGATACTGATAATTTGTATAGATATTTTTCGGAGGAGAAACAATTTTAAATTCCGAATAATTATTTTTATTTGCTTGTTGTTGCCATAAACTATCAAGGTCGCTAATAGTTTGCTTATATAATTTAACTTTTGATAAACCCGAAACCCGTTTAATTCCTTTGTTAAATGGTGTAATGCTCCATGAATTTCTTCCTGCATTAGCTAATGCTTTTTCCCATATTTCCGTTCCGTATCTTCTGCGTGCATTTGCAATCATCAGATATCCGAAAGGGTATTCGTTGGGAATATAATCCTTAAACGAGCCAAGTACTGCTTTATCATACGAATATTTTTTATTGTTCAAAACATTGGTTCTCATTTCCATTTCAAAATTCGGGTCCCTTCCTCTTCCTGAGTTTGATAATGCTGTTTCAGTGCATACGGCATCACCTTCCATAAACCACGTGGGAACATATAATCCAAGAACGGCAGCGGTTGCTTGTTCACCAAATATATAAGTAAGAAATTTCGTAAATCCGGTATTTAATTTATTCATTTGAACAATATGTCTTTCTTCATGTAACGATAATTGTTGGAGCCAATCCTGAGAATATGTACTTTGCGGTATGCAGGTATAAAACTCAAGACGCCGCGGTGCCCATATTGCAAAAGCATTTGAAACAATTGAGCGGTTATGAATAATTACGGGAACTCTTTGGGGTTTATAATTCAGCGTTTTTGTAACTTCTGAATACGCACAATCCATTAGGTTTGCCAGTCGCTGAGCCTCATGTAGAAAACCAATAGGAAAAATAATCTGAAAATGTTCGGTTTTAATTTGCTTCCATTTCGTTCTTGAAGGGTCTTGTCCTAAATCATAATATTGTGAATAAGAACTTAAAGCAGAAAATAAAAAAATAAAAACCAATATCATGAAATCTAAAATGTATTTTCTTTTTGGTGAAATCATAGAAAAGAAATTTATTTATTTTAAAGGTGGTTTTAAAACTTATTCTAAAGTTTTTACAAAGATAAAATAAAAAAATGTTATATTTGTTTTTTTATAAAACTTCCCCCAATAATGAGAGAGCATAATAAAACCAATTAAGAATAGTAATGTTATAACACGTGTATTTGATGTCATTTTTATTAAGTGGCATTGCTGTCAAATAATTACAAAAGAAATACATAAATTTAAAGCAGATAATTTTATGATACGATTTTTTTATAACGAAGAATGGAAAGAATTTAAACGTGACTACAATTCCAAATTTCGTTACGCAATTTCAAATTTCGGAAGAGTTATAAGTTTTACCGACAAAGTTGAAAATGGCACTCTTTTAAAATGCGGGCAAATAGGCGGATATAAAGTACTTCAATACATAATTTATACGAAACCTGGAAAGATATTCCGGCGTTTGTTTATTCACAGACTCGTGGCAACACATTTTATCCCGAACAAATCAGAAGATAAAGTTTTTGTGCTTCATTTAGACCATAACAAGGATAACAACTACGTTGACAATTTACAATGGGCTACAAAAGAAGAAATGATAGAGCATAGTGAAAAAAGTCCGCGCGTGATAGAAGCAAGAAGAAAACGTATTAAGGATTTGCAACGCGATGGACACAAATTGACAGTGACTCAAGTATTATTTATAAAGAAAAAACTTTTTGACCCTAATCGCAAGACACGATTGAAAATTATTGCGCGACAATTTGGAGTTTCTGAAATGACGCTGCATCGCATAAAGACAGGGGAAAATTGGGGGCATATCACCATACAGACAGGCGACAATGAAAAATTAAAAAAATAATAATTAGATACAGGAATTTCAAAATACTAATGAGCAATTTGCATTAATCCGGCATTGTAATTTCTTTGTTCATCAATAATTCTGTATATGTAAATTCCTTCCCCCATATTTGATGTGGGAATTTTTACACTTGAAGTTCCTTTTAAAACCTGCTTTTCATAAATCACTCTTCCTGTTAAATCATTTATCTGAAGTGTTGCGTTATTTGTGATATTGTAAAGAGGAAACTCAGTATTTTTATCGCACGGGTTAGGATAATTCTGTCCGATACCTTGTATTTCCGATGCTTTTTTATGTTCTGCAACGCTTATCAAACCATGAAACCAATCGTGTGATAATTTTATTATTTCTTTTCTTACATTGGAATCAGCAAGCATTTCCATGCTTACAGCAAGATACACAACTTTGTAAGTTCCGTTTGTTGCTCTCACACATGCGGTTTTCGCTGAATTGTTATTATAAGTGAATGCCGCAATTCCATTTCCTTTCGGAGATATTTCATCAGGGTATATGTAGCCGCCATAAACATCAACAATGGATGAACTGTTGACAGCACCAAAAATATTATCGCTACTATTCGTAGTTAAAAGGTTATTTGAAGTAGCACCATCGCTGTTCCATGTTGAGTTTAGGTACTCAGAATAAAACGTTTTGGTAATGTTTGTTCCGAAACCATTAGAGGCATTGATTTCCCAACCTATATCCTGTCCTGAGACAAATAAATTCCCTCCGCTGTCAAGGAAAGATTGAAATGCAGGGACATTGTAATCAGTAAAAGAAGTAAACGACCATCCGACATTAAAATATAAATGCTTGACAATTGATAAAGCATTATTTTTTGAACCTGACATAAAAACAAGTGTTGTGGCTTTTGTGAAACTTGTGTTTCCTGCAAGAGTTAATCCATTAATGTAATTGTTTTCGTAATCACTCGCTTTTGTCGGACTGTCATCTCCCCATGCACCATCATTATTTATAATAAGGTCGGTAACACCTGAAATTAAACGAAATTTTATTATTTGATATTTTATGTTTGTATCACTCAGGCATTTCATTGTTATTTGATACTCGCCGATTTCATGCGTTGAACCGGGTAGAACTGATAAGATAATATTTTTTATGGAGTCGCCATCAACAGTAATATCAATTGAATCGGACACTGCAGAATTGCCGACCTGAAGATTTGCAGTCCAATCCAAAGGTTGTTTTTTGTTAAATATAATCCTACAGGAATATGATGTTTTTCCAATATTTTGTATTTTTCCGTAAAAATTTTTATTAATCCCTTCGCTGTCGGAATAAAAAGGTTTACCTATTCCTATAAGTTCCAGATTTGTATTATACTCTGATGCCGAAGATGCATTAAGAACTTCTTTTGTTGCATCATCCTGAACAAAAGCAATTGCATATACTTTTGAAGTATCCCAGTTGGCTGTGTCAAGATTGTAAGAATAATTAAACACAACCGAATCGCCTATTGGTGCTGCGTTATAAGTATCACCAGAACTATTGGGAAGCATTTTTCTGAAAACATCAGGAAAATATTTTTCGCCATTACTGCCAGGTGCAGTTGTATATGTTTTGGGATTTTCAACAACAGACACTCTCATTTTATAATTACCGGCAGCAACAGTATCGACAGTATAAACAACCACTTTTGTATTTCGCGAGGTGCCGTTTGATGTTTCTTTAACTTTAATTCTCACCGGACTTGATTCGGACGCCACTTCATCAAGCATTGATTGCGTAACACCCGCAGGACCGCCATCATATCTGTTTCCCTGCATTCGTACGTTCGGAACTCCTTTTACAAAATAGTAAACAACTCTGTCGTGGTTCTCGGTAGTATTGTATTGGTACATCGGGTCGCCACCGTCAGGCCAATAAGCATGATAGGCAATATGAAACATTTTACCTTTGTTTTTATTCAGAATATTTTTCTGAAATATCGGATTTTGCTGAGCACATGGACCACATCCTGTGTTTGTGAAGTGTTCAAACAAAACATATTTTCTTGCCTGTCCATAAGAATTTACAGTAAAACCTGCAAGAGAAATAAAAATTAATAAGCGTATTTTATTTTTCATTCTAAAAAAATAAATAAATATTTTTTATTTGACTTCTGATACAAACTTATTATTTTTTTTGTTAAAAGTCAAGTTAAAAATAGAAATGTTTTATCTCGTTTCCCTATTATTTCAATGTGTATCTCAAACCCAGATAAACAATCCGTCCTATTATCGGACCCCAATTCATAGCGGTATCAAAGTATGTATGATATGGTCTGAAGAATTCTGTGATTGGGTCACTTTGTTTGAAATCAGTTAAATTTTCGGAGCCAATATAAATATCTACTTTTTTGAATTTTCTTGTTATTTGTACGTTCATTAAAATATATTCGGGTGCTCGTGCCGGTCTTCTTAAATTCTCGGGCATCATGCTTTGTTCCGGTAAACGGGAACTTCCATTAAATTGCGTTGTGTAATCAAATTGCCATTTTTTACCTTTTGTTAAATACGATAATGTTACCAATCCTTTGTATTTTGGAGTGAATGGTTTCTCTGTCAATTTTTCCGAAATAGTTGTCTTTACATCGTTTATTCGGTATGCAAGAAGAAGTGAAAGATTTTTTAATGGTTCTAAACTTATTTGTGCCTGATAACTATTTGCATAAGATTTGCCGTTTAAATTATACACAAACACCGTTGTAGGCGTGCTGTCCATGTCAACAATAACCTGACGCATAAACATGGTTCTATATAAATCAAGGTTAAATTCTGCTTTTCGTTTAAATAATTTGAATTCTTTTGTGAAATTTATTCCCATATTCAAAGCTTTTTCCTGATTTAAATCATTATCAATAACAATTTGTCTTTGACTCGACAGTATTGAAAGATTTTCTGAAATTGCATTTGCCGTACGATAACCCAAGCCGGCAGATGCTCTTATTGTTGTGGTTGAATCAAGATGATATCGCAGATTAAATCTTGGTGTGTAGAATAGTCCATAAATATTATGATAGTCGACTCTTAAACCAGCAATAATAATAAGCTTTTCCAGATTATTATATGTGTATTCAAAAAATGCTCCGGGAACCGATTCTGTTCTTTTCCATAAAAAATTCGTGAGATTTTCATGATTAATTGTATAAAAACTATTGCTCGACATATCGCCGGTTACCTGATAATTGTAAACAAAAAGAGTTTGATTATATTTTTCATAAAACTTGTCGTAAATGTAACTAAAGCCGGTAGTGAACTTATGGTCGGTATTGCCAATTATTGATTGATATAAAAAATTCGCATAATAAGTTCTTTCTTCGCCGAAATAATTATTTATTCCAAAAAATCCTTTTTGTTCATGATTTGTTGTCGATAAAATTAATGCAACACTTTTGTATGGTTGATTTTTAAAAAGTATTCCGTTTTTCCAGAATGCTTCATAGCGGCGAGTGTCAAGTTCGAAGCCATAAGGCAAAGTTCCTTTATTTATTGCCGATGTATCTTTAACAAATATTTTTTTATTAAAATCAATAGTGCCTCCATTTCTGTTTTCATCAAGAAATTTAATTCCAAAGCGTGAAGTAAATTTTTCTTTAACCAGATAGTCCCAACGATTCATAAGATTGATGGTTCTTGTTTTCGGAATATCCATAAAATTATCACCTTTTAGTTTTTCTCTCGTTATTGGATTTATTAATGCATTCTTATCTATTTTTTGAGAGAAATCGCTCGCACTAATCATGAAAAGAGTTTTTAGTTTATCATTAATTCCAAAAACTTTGTTAATGTTTATTTCATTACGTAGATTATTGTTGGTGTATAAATTCACAAATAAATTTTCGGAGTTCGAAGGTTTTTTATACTCAACATTTATTTGTCCGGTTATTGATTCAAAGCCATTGATAACAGAAGAAGCGCCTTTGGAAATTTGAATTGACTGCATCCATGAACCCGGAATATAGTTAAGTCCGAATGCCGAAGCCATTCCGCGAACAGATGGAATATTCTCTGTTTGTATTTGACTATAAATACCGGAAAGTCCCAATAATTGAATTTGTTTAGCTCCGGTAATTGCATCGCTATAATTAACATCAACTGAAGCATTTGTTTCAAAACTTTCGGAAAGGTTACAGCATGCGGCTTTGTATAATTCACCTGTGTTCACAATTTGTACATTTCTCGGGTCAATTTTTGAAATAAAACTTTCGTTTCTTTCGCTAATCTCAACACCTTTGAGTTGCTTTGAGTCAGCAATCAATTCATGAGAAATTTCTTTTTCGGTTTTGTTTATTTGAATTGTATCAATTTTAAATCCCAACATTTTAATAATTAACCTGAAATCTTTTATGTTGTTTTCTGAAATTTCGAATTTGCCATTTATGTCGGAGGTTGTGGCAATTTGGGTTTCGCACCAATAAACAATTGCACCAGCTACCGGTTCTTTTGCTTTTGTTTCGCTAATTGTATATATGAAGCCAGATAAGTTTTGTGCGATTATTGAGGTCGTACTGATTAATAAAATCAATATAATAATTATTTTTTTTGTTTCCATTTTATTTCATTTCCGAAATTTCGGTAAACGCATTAATTAATGCTTTATTGAGCGTGCTTATATCAGAAGGACTATTTGAAATTAAAAATATTTTATGCGATTTGCCAGCAGTTATCACAATTACAGGCATTCCTTCGCCATAAGGTGAAGAATAGTCAGTTGAATATTTCACACATTCTCCATTTAAAAGAGAATTCTTTTTAATCCAGTTTTTTGTTGAAGAAAGAGAGTTTGCCCCATTATCAAGATAAATTATTTTTATGTTTTTTTTATCAGAATAATATTTTAAAATAACTTCTTTTACATTTTGAGAACCTTTGGTACAGGCAGGACATTGATGTTCATAAATCAAGATAACAATATTTCCTTTATCTAAAATATCAAATAAAGATTGTTGTGTTTTAAGTGAATCCTTATATTTGAATTCAATAGCTGTATTTTGCGCTATTGAAAATAGCGAAGGTAAAATTATTAATATTAGCAAAATAATTTTTCTCATAAGATAAAAATATTATGTATTTGAATACATAAATATACAATATAATTACTATCTTTCCAAATAATAAATAAAATTTTACGGAATTTTAACATATTTTATTTGCTGACGGGGTAACTTTAAGTCATCCCGTCAGTATATTTTTTTTGTAGGAGAATAGTGAATTAAAATATATACTTGTATTTTTGCAATGTGAAAATTTTACAGTATCAAATTGTTTAACTTATAAAAAAAAATCAAATGAAAAAAACACTTCACATTATTTTGACATTAACTTTTATTTTTTGCTTTGTAAAATTAAAATCACAAAACGTAGAATTCGAAAAAGAAAATTTTCCTAATGACAAAGCTGCATTAAAAGATGCGTTAAATGAGATTGATGAAGGAGATGAAAACTTTGATTTGGGTGGCGATTTTTACAATACGGCACTCGAATTTTATGAGAAAGCATACAACTTCAATCCCAATAGTGCAACACTTAATTATAAATTGGGTAAATGTCATCTTTATTCATTGCAAAAAACAGAATCAATCGTTTATTTTCAGAAAGCAATTATACTTAATGATAAAGTGGCTGTGGATATTCATTATTTGCTTGCACAGGCATACCAATTTAATATGCAATGGGACGAAGCAATCAAAGAATATAATGTTTATTTGAATTCAGTTCATGCCAATGAAGTGGATTTTAAAAAAGAAGTTAATAAAAAAATAGAAGAATGCAATGTTGGAAAAGAATTGGTAAAGCATCCCATAAAAGTTACAATTGATAATCTCGGTCCGAGGATAAATACAAAGTATTACGAATATGAGGGATTTCTAAATGCTGATGAATCCACGTTGATGTTTACTTCACGCCGTCCCAACACAACTGGCGGAAAGATGGATGATTCCCTAAACATATATAACGAAGATATTTATATATCAACAAAAGATTCAATAACAGGAAAATGGAAAGAGCCGATTAATCCTGGTAAACCCCTGAATACGCAATATCACGATGCAATCGTCGGGCTTTCAGTTGACGGACAAAAAATTTTCGTTTATAAAATAGAAAATCTGGGAGACATTTTTGAAAGTAAATTAGTGGGAAATAAATGGACTACTCCCGTAGCACTTAATGCGAATATCAATACTATTTATCACGAATCATCTGCATCACTTTCTCCTGATGGTAAAGCTCTTTATTTTGTGAGCGACAGACCTGGCGGTTATGGTGGAAGAGATATTTATATGAGCAAATTGACCGAAAAAGGAGAGTGGGACAAAGCTGTTAATTTAGGTCCGGTTATAAATTCGGTATATGACGAAGAATCGGTGTACTTTCATCCAGATGGAAAAACCCTTTTTTATAGTTCGAAAGGGCATAAAACAATGGGTGGATTCGATATTTTTTATTCTGTTTTTGAAGACGGCAAATGGTCTGTACCCGAAAATATTGGCTATCCTGTTAATACTTCCGATGATGATGTGTTCTTTGTGTATTCTGCAAACGGGAAACATGGTTATTATATGTCAAGCAAGGAAGGCGGCTTTGGTGGCAGAGACTTATACATGATAACATTCAATGAGCAAATACCACCGCTTAAAATTATGCAAGCTCAACTCACATTGTTAAAAGGTATTGTTATTGATGCTGTAACTAAAGAACCATTGCTGGCAACAATTGAAATTGTGGATAATGAAAAAAACCAACTTGTTGCATCTTTTAACACTAACAGTTCAACAGGTAAATATATGGTTTCGCTGCCTTCGGGAAAAAATTACGGAGTTGTAATAAAATCCGAAGGACATTTAACCGAATCGGAAAACTTCAATATTCCGCTAACTACAAAATATCAGGAAGTCGTTAAAAATTATGAGTTAAAGAGAATTGAGGTTGGAAAATCAGTTGTTTTAAAAAATATATTCTTTGATTTCGACAAAAGTACTTTAAGGGATGAGTCGGTTGCTGAGCTTGAACGTCTTATTAAATTCATGAACGATATGCCGAATTTGAAAGTTGAAATTTCAGGGCATACAGATAGTAAGGGCTCCGAAGAATACAATCAGGTGCTTTCAGAAAACCGCGCTAAAGCAGTAGTTGATTACCTTATCGTAAAAGGCATTAATAAAGACCGTCTGGTTTATAAAGGATATGGCAAATTAAAACCAATAGCAACAAACGAAACCGATGAGGGAAGACAACTAAATCGCAGAACAGAGTGTATGATTATCAGTAAATAATCAGGATGACTTTCTGAAAGTTTGAAACTTTTTTTTATCAATGTATTATTGATTTTATTTTCTCATATTCCTGATTTCTTAATTGCGGTTCAAATCCTGTTTCTTTTATAGCTTCCTGCATTTCAAAAGCATTTAGCTTATATGTCGTACCGGCAGAAGAAACAACATTTTCCTCAATCATTATTGAACCCAAATCATTTGCACCGGCATGCAAACAAATTTGAGCAATTTCTTTTCCTACTGTGAGCCACGATGCCTGAATGTTAGTTATGTTGGGTAGCATAATGCGGCTCATAGCAAGCATTCTTATATATTCTTCATTTGAAATTTTATTCGAAACATTATATTTATTTTTAAGATGTGTTCCGCAATCCTGAAATGTCCAGGGAATAAAAGCAATAAATCCTTTGCTGTTTTTAGGTTTTAGGTTTTGAATTTCTCTGATTTTAACTAAATGTTCAAATCGATTTTCAAGAGTTTCAATATGCCCGAACATCATAGTTGCTGTAGTTGTGAGATTTAATTTGTGTGCTGTATGCATCACATCAAGCCATTCCTGCGAATTGCATTTTATTTTTGATAGTTCGGTTCGTACACTGTCAACTAATATTTCGGCTCCTGCACCGGGCAATGAATCCAAACCAGCATCAATTAATATTTTTAAAACTTTTTCAAAAGAAAAATTTTCTTTTTTACTTAAATAAACAATTTCGGGAGGACCAAGTGCATGAAGCTTTAATTTCGGAAATATTTTTTTTAGATTAAGAAAAAGTTCGGTATGAAAACTTAATCCGAGTTTAGGATGAAATCCGCCTTGTAAAAGCAACTGATTACCGCCAAGAGCAAAAAGTTCATTTATTTTTTGCTTGTATTCTTTAATTGATGTAACGTATGCGTCTGCACTGTTAATATTTCTGTGAAAGCTGCAAAACCTGCATTTTGAAATGCAAACATTGGTTATGTTTACGTTCCTGTCAATTATCCATGTTACTTTTTTCTCGGGTATTATTTTTTCTCTTATTTTATTTGCTATAAACATTAATTCTGCTGTCGGTATTTTTTTGTAAAAATAAATTCCTTCTGCAACCGACAGTTGTTCGAAATTTAATGCTTTCTTAATTAGAACGTTTAAATTCATTAAATATAAAATTTAAAACAAAACTATGAAAGAGTTAAAAAAAATTGCAAATTTGCATTGCAAAAATAAGATATAATATTTTTACAATATAATTTATTTTTTTCATGAGCATAGCAATATCCAAAATAGCTGAAATTCCTGCAAAAGAAAGTTTTGTTCTTTTAATTAATAAGGAAACCGATATATATCAATATGAATTTTCAACAAATGAATTGCATTTCATTAAAGAACAGATTGAAAAAAATAAAAAAGCAGTGAGCATTAATCAGTATAAACGATGGATTTTTATTAATGTTATCGAAACCGAAAAGGATGAATACAGAATAAAAGAAAACTGTCGCAAAGCGGGATGTAATCTTATAAATTGTCTGGATGAAAATAAAATCCCGAAAATTACTATTGTTGATTGTATTGATAATCCGGAGTATGCTTTAGCTTTTGCAGAAGGAATGGCACTCGGTTCATATCAGTTTCTGAAATATAAAACTGATTCGGAAGAGAAAAAACATAGTTTGCAGGAAATTCAAATTGTGAGCAAACATACTACTAATAATTCTGTTGCGCAACTTAATATTATTGTTGAAGCAGTATTTAAAACAAGAACATTAATTAATGAACCACATTCTTTTCTAACGGCACTTCAGCTTTCAAACGAGTTTCAGGAAATGGGAAAAGAAGCGGGCTTTAAAGTTGAAGTATTGAATAAAACAAAAATAGAATCATTAAAGATGAACGGATTGCTTGCTGTAAATAAAGGCAGCAACAATTCCCCAACATTTTCGGTACTTGAATATAAACCTGAAAATCCGATAAATTCCTTGCCTTATGTTTTAGTTGGCAAAGGATTGGTATTTGATTCAG
This sequence comes from Bacteroidales bacterium, assembly GCA_041671145.1. Taxonomy (NCBI): domain Bacteria; kingdom Pseudomonadati; phylum Bacteroidota; class Bacteroidia; order Bacteroidales; species Bacteroidales bacterium. The sequence goes on from JBAZBZ010000032.1 coordinate 35,553, forward strand.
GAGGTTTTAATATTAAGACCGGTAAGTCAATGGAAACTATGAAGTCGGATATGAGCGGTGCTGCTGTTGTTGCAGGAACAATTTATGCAATAGCAAAATCAGGATTGCCTGTACATATTATAGGGCTTATTCCTGCAACTGATAATCTTCCCGGAGCCGATGCTTACAAATGCGGCGATGTAATAAAAATGTACAACGGCACAACTGTTGAGGTTCTGAATACCGATGCCGAAGGGCGTTTGATTCTGGCAGATGCATTGAGCTATGCTAAAAAATATTCGCCTAAATTAATTATTGATATTGCAACTTTAACCGGCTCTGCTTCTGCTGCTATTGGGAGAATTGGAATTGTGGCAATGGGAACAGCCCACGAATCAAAGCTCGCAAGACTTAAAGAGTGTGGAAATAATGTTTATGAAAGAATTGTTGAATTTCCATTATGGGATGAATATGGCGACATGATTAAATCAGAAGTAGCCGACATAAAAAATATTGGAGGTGATAGTGCCGGAGCAATTACTGCGGGAAAATTTTTAGAACACTTTGTGAAAGATTGCGAATGGCTTCATTTTGATATTGCAGGTGTTGCTTATTATGATAAAAAAGACAGCTACAGGGGAATTGGTGGTACGGCTATTCCCTTGAGATTATTATTTGAATATTTTAGAAATGTAAATTAAAAATAAATTTTATGAGTAAAATTGATGAAAAAATAAGAGTAGGAATAACTCAGGGTGATTGCAACGGAATAAGCAATGAAGTTATTATTAAAACACTTATGGATGCGAGAATTTATGAAATATGTACACCCATTCTTTACGGTTCTTCGAAAGTAGCATCATATCACAGGAAAGTTATGGATGTTGTGGATTTTAATTTTAACACGATAAAAAGTGCCAGCGAAGCTCATTCCAAAAGAGCCAATCTGGTAAACTGTTATGATAAAGAAGTTAAAATCGAAATGGGGAAATCGAGTCAGGTGGCAGGCGAGCTTTCTGTTGTGGCAATGGAAGTAGCAGTTGAAGATTTGAAAAAAAATAACATAGATGTTTTAGTTACCGCTCCGATAAACAAATACAGCATCCAATCGCAAAATTTTAATTATCCCGGTCATACCGAATTTCTTGCTGATAATTCAAAGTTGGAAAT
>JBAZBZ010000033.1 GCA_041671145.1 Bacteroidales bacterium
TTTTATGGACAAAACTAAGCTTAGAAAATGGAATTCTATTCAAATCGTTTAGCAATTCAAAACAACTGAAACTATTATCTGCCAATATTTCAAAGAACTTTAATAAAAAAACGTTAGGACGTTAGTGTTATTATATTATTATCATTCATTGAAAAATATTCAAATAATTTTTATTTGCTATTTATTTTTTATAATTTCGCACGCTATTAATTTTATTATAAGCAAATTAAGCTTATATTTTAATTTATTACCTTTAATAACCCCATAGAACTGTTTCGTGACTGTATTTGATGTATGAATAAAATTTATTCAAATTAAAGTTTATCAGCAGAAATTTATGATAAAGACAATTTTCCAAAAGTTACGCTTGGTATTTAGCGGAAATCCCATAGTATGTGTTTCTCTGCTTATTGTGTTTATTTTGAGTTTCCTTGACCTTATCGGTTGGATGTTTAACATAACATTGTTTAAAAGCATTAGTTCCCACTGGATACCAATGAAAGTGATAACCGCTTTATGTTTCGCATTTTCAAACACCGCATTGATATTTATTAAAACCGACTCAACAACCCGTATTAAAGCGATTATCACAAAAACACTCGGGCTGACGGTAAGTATTGTAGGTTTGCTTACAATAATTATTTACACTATTTTTCTTAAAACCGGAATTGAGGCAACTTTTGTTTATGCTCCATTTCTGAAACTTTTCTTGGCTCCGCAAACAAAGATGGCTTTTTTTTCGGCAATTAATTTCTTTATAATCGGAATTGCACTGATACTTATTGCAACCAAAAGTATCCGTAATGCAAACATCGCACATGTGCTAATGCTTCCCGCAGCAATATTTAGCTACATGGTTCCTGTAAGCTATATTATTGGCGCCTATTCTTTGCATGAAATACATAATGTACCCGTAGCTTTAAACACCGGTATTGCATTCATAGCCCTCAGTTCTGCCGTTTACTTCATTCGCACCGACACATGGCTTATGAAAGTATTTACCAGCAATAATGCAGGTGGACTCATGGCTCGCAAATTACTCCCATGGCTTATTATCCTGCCTGTTGTGATTGGCTGGCTGAGAATACTCGGCGAGCATAAAGCAATCTATGGTTCTGAAGTTGGTGTTACTATTGTTGCCCTAACTTATACAGTATGTTTTTTATTTTTGGTTTGGCTTTCTGCCAAATCAGTCAACAAAACCGACGAGGAAAAACAAAAGTCCGAAGAACAGCTTAACGAAAGAGAAGTAAGATTTCGCAGTATTTTCGAAAACAGCAATGATGCAATTGTACTGCTTGATGCAGCTACAGGCAAATATATAGATTGCAATCAGGTTACCTGCAAAATGTCAGGATATACAAAAGAGGAAATATGCAACATGAAAACCGGAGGACTCCTTTCGCCACCGCATAAAGACGAAGTGATTTCCAATATGGATATTATTAATAAAATCGGAACGTTGCGTGGCGAAACTGAATTGATTACCAAAGACGGTTTATTAATACCGATAGAGTTTAGTGCATCGTCATTGACAATAGGAAACATGCAATGCCTCGTGAGTTTTATACGCGATATTTCCGAACGTAAGAAAACAGAGGAAGAACTGATACATTCCCGTCAGGAATGGGTAGAAACATTCAATATTATACCTGACCTCATCGCTATTATTGACAATGACTTCAGAATCGTAAAAGCTAACAAAGCCATGCTTAATAAACTTGGTGTTTCCTTTAAAGATGCGCAAGGACTGCGCTGCTTCGAATGTATTCATGGCGATGACAAACCCTATCACGACTGTCCTCATGCCATGATGCTTAAAGATGGCAAACAGCACCTATCGGAAGTTTTCGAAAAAAATTTAGGCGGCTATTTTCTTGTCAGCGTCACTCCTGTACTTAACTCTACCGGCAAAATTATTGGGTCGGTGCATGTTGCCCACGATATTACGGAGCGTAAAAATACAGAAGAAGCTCTTAAAATAAACAACGAGCGTCTTGAAATCTTGTCGGAAACAGCAAGTCGCTTGCTTGAAAGCGATAATCCTCAAAAGCTTGTTAACGAACTTTGCAATAAAGTTATGAAGTTTCTCGATTGCCAAGTATTTTTTAATTTCCTTGTTGATGAGAATGAAGGAAAGCTAAATCTCAACGCTTATTCGGGAATTCCTGAAAAAACAGCAAAAAACATCAAATGGCTGGATTATGGCGTGGCAGTTTGCGGTTGTGTTGCAAGTGAGGGCATAAGAATTATTGCCGAAAATATCCCTGATTCTCCCGACCCGCGAACCGACCTTGTAAAATCTCTTGGTGTTAAAGCTTACGCTTGTCATCCACTTTTATCTGAAGGAAAAGTTATTGGTACTTTGTCATTCGGAACTAAATCAAGAGTAAAATTCAGTGATGATGGTATCGCAATGATGAAAGCAGTTGCCAACCAGGTAGCTATTGCAATGACCAAAATAAGAAATCAGGAGGAATTGAAACAAAGCGAGCAAAGATATCGCCTGCTGGTTGATTCATTGCCCGATACATCAATACATCTTTTTGACCACAATAAGAAATTTTTAATTGCAGGTGGCAGTGAAATTACAAAAAGTGGTTTCGACAAGAATTTAATTGAAGGACATACTTTACATGAAGCGTATCCGCCTGAAGTAATAAATTTATTAGAGCCATACTACGATAAAGCACTTCATGGCGAATCCTCATCATTTGAGCATAACTATGATAACTTTTGGTACCACCAGCAAATAGTACCGATATATGACAGTGAGGGAAAAATTTATGCGGGCATGGTTATTTCACAAAATATAACTGAACGAAAGAAGGCAGAAAAAGAATTGTACGATACCAAAAATTATTTGGAAAATCTTATCAATTATGCAAATGCTCCGATTATTGTATGGAACCCGCAATCGGAAATACAATTGTTCAATGGAGCATTCGAGCATTTAACCGGCTATTCATCCGCCGAGGTGGTCGGGAAAAAACTTGACTTTTTATTCCCCGAAACATCACTTAAAGAAACTAACGAAAAAATAAAGCTGGCTTTATCTCAAAACTGGGAAACAATTGAAATTCCTATACTGACTAAAAATAAAGAAACACGCATTGTATTTTGGAATTCTGCGAATATTTATGATACAGACAATAAAACATTAATTTCCACTATTGCTCAAGGTAACGATATTACCGAACGCAAGAAAGCCGAGGAAGAATCACGGAAATTAAAAGAAAAACTTGACCTCGCTTTGAAAAACGCAAACATCGGAGTTTGGGTATGGGATATAAAGACAAATGTTATAGAATGGGACGAAAGAATGGAGCAAATATTCGGAATCGAAAAAGGAACTTTCGGTAAAAATTACGATGTATTTGAAAAATTTATTGTTGATGAAGATATTCCTCACACACGGAAAGCAATCAGCAAAGCGATAGACGAGAATGTTCCCTTTGAAACAATTTACAGAATAAAACTAAATAACGGGGATATTAAATATATAAATGCAAAAGCATTGCTTACTAAAAATAATGTCGGGGAAGCAATAAGTATGACAGGTGTTTGCTTCGACATCACTGAAATGAAAAAGGGAACAGAGCAGGCATTATTTAAACTCAACGAAGACCTGTTGCGTTCTAATAAAGAGCTTGAACAATTTGCTTATGTAGCATCACACGATTTGCAGGAACCATTGCGCACAGTATCAAGCTTTACCCAATTGCTTTCGCATCGCTATAAAGACAGATTAGATGCAGAAGCTCAGGAATTCATTCAATTTGCTGTTGACGGAGCAATGCGCATGCAGGTTTTAATTAATGACCTTCTCGTTTATTCCAGAATTCAGGTAAAAGGCAAGCCGTTTACAAATGTTGACATGCACGAAGTACTGGGGCAAGTCATCAATAACCTGACTATGCGAATACAAGAAAAAAATGCTTTGGTTACCTGCTATGAATTGCCAACTGTAATCGCCGATGAAGGACAAATGGTGCAATTGCTGCAAAATCTTATAGGAAATGCTATTAAATTCTGCAATGCAATACCAATAATACACATTTCATCAAAAGAAGAAAAGGATTATTTTATTTTTTCAATTAAAGATAATGGAATTGGCATTGAATCGCAGTATTTCGATAGAATTTTCCAAATATTTCAGCGATTGCATACCAAGGAAGAATATTCGGGTACAGGAATCGGTCTTGCTGTCTGCAAACGCATTGTAGAACGTCATAAAGGAACTATATGGGTAGAATCGGAATTCGGAAAAGGAACAACATTTTATTTTAAAATACCTAAAAAAACAAGTGCTTCAAATACTTATTAAAACAATGTATTTAAAGTTTTAAAAAATAGTAAAAAACAAACAATATAAAAAAGGAGAAATTAAATTATGCAAAACACAAACAGCAAATCAATAGACATTCTCATTGTGGAGGATAATTCTGGTGATGCACGACTTATCAGGGAAGTGCTTAAAGAAGGTAAAATCATGAATTCTCTCCACATTGTCAAAGATGGTGTAGAAGCAATGGAATTCCTTTATAAAAAAGGGAAGTATGAAAATACTCCTAACCCCGACCTTATAATATTAGACCTTAATCTTCCCAGAAAAGACGGACGTGAAGTTCTTGCCGAAATAAAAGAAAATAATGAACTAAAAAAAATCCCTATAGTTATAATGACTACTTCGCAAGCAGAAGAAGATATTTTAAGGTCTTACAATTTACATGCTAATTGTTACATAACAAAACCTCTTGACTTGAATCAGTTTATAAAAGTAGTTAAATCAATTGAAGATTTTTGGTTTTCAGTTGTTAAGCTGCCACCGAAAGAATAATAAGTACTTCAAGTACTTATTAATAAACAGTATAAAGTAAATCAAATTAGTATGAAAAAACCTGAACAAGTTAAAGATGCTGTGAAAAGTATTTCACTTGATAATAACATTCGGGAAACATCACTTAGAATACTGCTTGTAGAAGACAATCCGGGAGATGTATATATCGTAAAAGATTTATTAAAGAGTGCCGAAACCAAATATATTGTTACTCATTCATCACGTTTAAGTGATGCATTGCAATTATTAAACAAGCAGGAGTTTGATGCAATTCTATTGGACATTGGTTTGCCTGACAGCACAGGAATAGAAACATTAAGAAAAATAAAATCGCCGAAAATAAAAGCACCTATTATAATTTTGACCGGATTTGATGATAAAGATTTGGCAATTGAATCAGTGAAGGAAGGTGCACAGGATTACCTGGTAAAAAACAAACTAAGTTCCGATAATATTTCACGTGCAATAAATCACAGTATAGAAAGAAAAAAGTTACAGGAAATACAGAAAAAAAGCACCCATCAGTTCTCAATTCTTTCGTCAGCAACAACTTCAATTAACAGTAGTGAAAACATATCATCTATTCAAAGCATAATTTGCAATAGTTTTAAAGGATTGCTGGATGATGCAGCTGTTGCTGCAATTGAAATTACCGATAATAAAATTACACATTTTTTATTCAGCGAAGGTCCTAAACTTTATTTTAATCGTAACAAATCAACAAAAGGGCTGGATATATACCAAACCATTTTTAACATTAATGACAATTCGAACAAAATACTGGATTTATTAAGTGATGAAAAACTTCATGAAATAGAAGGCGGAATTTATGAATTAGCATTAGGTAATTTGAAAAAAGAAGATTGCACTTACATTGAGAAAATGCTGGATGTAAAAAGAACTTATGCTATTCTATTTCTAAGAAAAGAAAAAATGTATGGATGTGCTGTAATTTTTACAAAAAAACCGATAGAAACCGGAGATATAAGCATAATCGAAGCAATAAGCAGCCAGATAACATTAAATATAAACAGAAAATTTATTGAAAATAATATTAAACTTAGCGAAAAACGTTACAAAGACCTTTTCACCAATTCTCCGGTTTCAAAACTTGAAGAAGATTACAGCGAAGTAAAAAAAGAAATTGATAAATTAAAGAAAACGGGACACTGCAATATCGGTAAATACCTTTGGAAAAATCCCGATAAAATAAATGAATGGATATTAAAAATCAAAAATACAGATTTCAATCAGGCAGCACTTGAATTACACAAAGCAGATACAAAGGAACAATTCATAAACAAATACAAAACCTTGATTTATGAAAATTCACAAAAAGATTTCATTTACGAATTTTCGATGATATTTGATGGGAAACTCAAGTTTGAATACGAAACGGAAATATGCACAATTAGTGGCGAAAAAAGACGGGTGATTATCAGGTGGTCTGCTGTTGAAGGATATAAAGAAACATTGGAAAGGGTTTTAGTTTCGATAATTGATATAACTGAAATAAAAAAAGCAGAAGAAGATTTACGAAAATTAAATGAGGAGCTGGAATACAAGGTGCAGCAACGCACTAAAGACCTTGCTAAAGTGAATTACCTTTTGCAACAGGAGTTGGAAGAGCGTGTAAAAAATGAAATTAAACTCAACAAATTAAATAAAACGCTAAGGGCACTCAGTAGAAGCAGTCAGGCGATGATGCGGGCTGAATGCGAATATGATTACATAAAAGAAATATGTAAAATTATTGTAGAGGACTGCGGACATTCTATGGTTTGGGTAGGTTATGCCGGACACGATGAAGATAAAACCGTTAAACCTATTGCCCATTCAGGATTTGAAGAAGGATATCTCGAAAAGCTGAATGTTACATGGGCTGATAACGAACGGGGACGAGGTCCCACCGGCACAGCTATCAGAACAGAAAAACCCGCAATGTGTAAAAACATGCTTACTGACGAAACTTTTAAGCCATGGCGCGAAGAGGCGATTAAAAGAGGATATGCATCTTCAATAGCTATTCCATTTTCGGTTGATAACGAAACTTTTGGTGCAATTACTATTTACTCAAAAGAACCCGACCCATTTTCTGAGGGTGAAGTGAATTTGCTTTTAGAATTGGCAAATGACCTTGCACACGGAATCACAGTAATTAAATTACGTGAAGCCCAAATGAAAGCGGAAGAAGCATTAAGAGAAAGTGAAGAAAAATATCGTTTGCTCTTTAATAAAATGATTGATGGTTTTGCTTTACATGAAATAATTCTTGATGGCAATGGGAAACCTTATGATTACAAATATATAAGTATCAATCCGGCATTTGAAGAACTAACAGGTCTTAAGTCAGAAAATGTTATCGGCAAAAAAGTATCGGAAGTAATACCCACTAATGAAAAATACTGGATTGACATATATGGCTCAGTGGCGTTAACCGGAGAAAATATAGAATTCGAAAACTATTCTTCCGAAACAAAAAAATATTTCAAAGTAAATGCATTTTGCCCTAAAAAGGGACTATTTGCAATTATTCTCGAAAATATCACTTTCAAAAAACAAGCCGAACAGGCAATTAATGAAAGCGAAGAAAAATACAGACAGCTTACCGAAAGAAGCAATGCATTAATTTGCGAAATAGATATTCAAGGAAAATTCACATATATCAATTCAAAATTCAAAGAAAACTTAGATTACGCTCCCGAAGATTTAATAGGGCATCCCGCTTCCGAAATTTGTCATCCTGATTTAAAAAAAGGTTTTCTTAAAAAATTAAAAGGAACACTAAAAAATTTAGAGCCACAGAAAAGCGAATGGATATTTAAAGACAAATCAGGTAATTGGCGTTGGTTCAGTTGTTATTCAAACACTTTTGTTAATTCGAAAGGAGAGACTCACATTAGTGTTGCCTCATTCGACATCACCGAAAAAAAGAATTCCGAAAAGCAATTAAAAAAATATGCCGCCGACCTCAAAAACCTTAATATGACAAAAGATAAATTTTTTGGAATCATAGCACATGATTTAAAAAATCCATTCAGCAGCATGTTGGGCGCTTCCGAACTCTTGTCTCAAAACTTTGATAAATACGATGCGGAGAGAATTAAAAAATTCAGTTTAATTTTGAATGATTCTGCTAAAAGCGGCTATGCATTACTTGAAAACCTACTGGAATGGTCGAGATCGCAGACAGGTAATTTAAAATTCAATCCCGAAAAAATAAATATCCTCAAAATAATTGAGGGAATTCTTTCAAATATAAAAATTTCTGCTGCTAATAAAAACATAAAATTACATTCGGAAATCAAAGAAGATTTAATTTTGATAGCAGATAAAAACATGCTGAATACAATTCTTCGCAATTTGTTGAATAATGCAATAAAATTCACACACAAAGGAGGCAATGTATTCATAAAAACAGAAAACAACAATAATAGTGTAACTATAGCAATAAAAGATGATGGAATAGGAATTGCAAAAGAAAACATTAATAAATTATTCAGAATAGATACAAAGTTCTGCAATATAGGTACTGCGGAAGAAAGAGGAACAGGTCTCGGATTGCTATTATGCAAAGAATTCGTGGAAAAACATGGTGGTAATATTTGGGTTGAAAGCGAATTAGGAAAAGGCAGCGAATTCAAATTTACAATTCCTTTGAATAGTTAGTGTCAGTCAATAATATTGATTGACTGACCGGAGTGATTTGAGTTACTCCGTCAGTTCACATAAAATTACCCTGCCTGCAAACCATAACTTAGATTTGTTGTATCTTCAAATATCTTCTCTGAATTTATAAGCAAATCAGCATACTGGGCTCTTTTATAAACAAAAGGATTACTACTTAGTCTGCTTTTAGAGAGCTTACCTCTAAACTCATCAATATTATTATAATTTTTAATATCCATCCATTCCATCAATTCTTCTTTAATATTACTAATTTGTTTCAAGCCATTTTCATATAATGCACTAACCACCTGAACACAGGTGGCACCTGATAATATCAATTTGATTACATCTGCACCGGTGAATATTCCATGGCTGCTGCAAATATCAGCTTTAACATTTTCGAATAATAATCCCGTATATCTCAAAGATTTCTTGTAATCTCCCTTATTGCTGAAATTAAACGATTTGATATGTTTCTCACTAATAACATCAATATCGGGCTGAAAAAACGAATTAAACAAAACAAATGCATCAACTCCGATATGGTCAAGGTTTTTAATAAAATTCAGAATATTAGTGTAGTCGGAACTTAATTTTACACTTACCGGAATTGAAATATTTTGTTTAATCTCTTTAATGATATTTATTTGTTCATCTTCTATGTCTTCTGCTTCTCTTGTGAAATCGGAAGGAATCTGATAGAAATTCAGTTCAATTCCAGCTACTCCGGTTTCGCTTAATAGTTTTGCATATTTAAGCCATGTATCTTTGTTGACTGCATTAATGCTTGCTATAAGCGGGACAGATAAACCCTCACTGGCTTTTCTGATATTAAAAAGATGCTCGTCAGGTCCTGCATGTTCAATATGCGGATGCATTGTCAGCATTTCTGCATGCATATCGTTGTATTCTGCAAGCTTCTCATCAAGCTGGAATTTTTCGAGTTGTATTTGTTCCTCGAATAATGATTTATAAACAATCGCACCAACACCAAGTTCTTCGGCTCTTTTTAGCTTATCTATATCTGATGATATGCTCGATGCACCAACAATTATGGGATTATCTATTTCAATTCCCATGTATTTTGTTTTAAGGTTTTTCATTTATATAATTTTAAATTTAGCAACAATTTTATTTTGGGTATTTAATAAATCAAAGGTATTTCACGGAGTTAATAAACTAATTAAATCAGCGTTAATATTGCATAAAAAACAGTTAAAAGTCCACTGGAAACATAAAGCAAACTCAAGTCAAATTGAGTACTTAAAGTACTTAAAGTTTCGGAAATATTTATTTTTTTACTATTTTTTTTATTTTCCATTTTTAATGGCATGAAGCACTCAGGACATTCGAAGTACTTTTCTTATATTGTTTAATTAATATTAATAATTAATTAATTAGAATTTAATCAATCGTTTTAAAATTTATTCCAATTTTGGATAACTATAATTTTAAAATTTAATACATCTAAAAAGTAATGATATTTTTATATAGTTAGAAAGTTTGAATTAAGTAGTGTTTATGCATTAATCCCAAAATACAAAAATTATTTTTTTTAAAATTTATATATAGACACTAAGCATTAAAACTAACAGAAAATGATAAAACGCCTAATACATATAGTCCTCTTTAAACAGACAACCCTTAAATTATTGATAATAGCAGAAAAGTTATCAATAAAAAATAATTTCCCTAAAATATATAATGAGCATCTGCTAAGGATAGGAATAATGGAATTCATTGTTGTCAATGAGTAGAATTACAATTAACAGAATCCCCTAACAAATGTTTAGCAATTTCTAATAAAAAGAATGGAAAATAGCACAAATATTGATAAAGGATACAGACAACATCCTCCCGGAAAAGATAAAAAACCGGCAGCACCAAATCCCATGAAAGTGATGATAGGAGCAAACGGTGTATTTTCGGATATTTCAAGTTATTTTCAACTTTTGAAAGAAGCGGAAAAATTAAAAAAAGAAGTATATATTGATACACTCACAAAAATCGGTAACAGAAAATATTTTGAAATGGTGTTTCAATCTAAAATGTACGAACTAAAAACCCTTAATATCCCATTTGGATTAATATTTTTCGATATAGATAATTTTAAAGATATAAATGATATATATGGGCATAACTTAGGCGACAATATTCTTAAAATGGTAGCTGAAAATATTACAAGAATTTCCAGAAGCTTAGACACTATTTGCAGATGGGGAGGAGATGAGTTTATTCTGATTATTTCTTATGTTGACAAAATAATGTTACAAGAATTTACAGAAAGGTTGAGAATATTCATACAAAACATTTGTCTTTTAATTAATACTAAAGAAAGATTATCAATAACGGTTTCTATAGGTGCAACAATAGTTAAGCCGAATGACACTATCGAAACATCCGTAAAACGTGCAGATGAACTTATGTATAAAAGTAAGAAAGAAGGAAAAAATAAAATTAATATCGGATAATATGCTTACATTATTTCGAACAAAATGAGTCTATAGTTTGCTTATGTTGCTACACGCAACAGCGCATTTACGACATTTTTCCGCACATCTTTTGCAATGCTCCATGTGTGAATGTTTTTCACATTCAGTTGCACAAGCATTACAAACTTCTGCACAAAGTTTGCAGATTTGTTTCACAAACTCACTTCCGCTTGCCATTGCTTTAATTGCCAAAAGACATATAACAGTGCAGTCATGGTCTAATCTTATGCATCGAGTCAACATTTTTATGTCCTGCTCATTTAAACATGCACTTGCACAATGTGTACATTCTACTGCACATTCTGAACATGCAGCGATACAATTTTGAAATTTCTGATGATTCATTTTTTTGATTTTTAATTGTAAAATAATTCCACTAAAATAAATTCATACTTTTCTTCATTTACACGTTATTATTTTTCTGATTACCTGTTCATCATTACTTCTGAATATTATAAAATAAATACCTGCCGGAGAATTGGTAATATCAATTTTATGTTCCAGTTTATTTTCAACAACAATATTTTTCTCTTCAAATATAATTGAGCCAAGAGCATCATGAATCATAATATTGAAATGCTTTTCCGTTTGAGTGTTTATTGATACGGTGAATTGTCCATCGTTTGGAACCGGATATGTCTCAAATTGGAAATCACTACTGATTTCATTAACACCAGTTGCGATATAATTAATTGTGTTAGAATTACCGGAACTGCATCCGTTTATTGTAATAATAGTATAGTAGTTTCCATTGGACTGAGCAATATATGTATGCCCTGTAGCTCCGTGTATTGGACTACCATTAAAATACCATTGGTTGCCAACCGGAGCATCACTTTTAAGTGTGTCCATAGATAATGTTATTACTGGTGTGGCAGGAATTGCATTTACGGTTAAAGTGCCATTTAAATATGCAATATTATAATTGGATAGACCTGTGCCAACTGCAAGAGCAGGCACAATACTGTATGTAGCAACAGCCGCTGATGAAGATGCGCCTGCACTGGTAATACTTGCACTTGCCACAGCATCACCTGTTAATAAACCCGAAGTTAAAAATTCTGTTCCTGCAAAATTAACTGTTGTTCCAAAGCATTTTGCAATATCGTTAGCAGTAACAGTTAATCCTTTTGCAGTTATATCAGCTGTTAATGATGGCTGAATTAAAGTATAATTACCTGCATCGGCACCACTCAATGTACAACCTGATACTGTAACTGTTTTAGCTGTACCAACATTTTTATTTGCAAAAGTTCCTGTTGCATCTGAACAAATAAGACTAACAACATCTGTTCCTAAAACAGCAACAATAGTTGCACTTCCGGTATTCAATGTTGCCGCTGTTGTTCCATCATAAACCTTATTGTTTGCTGTTGCACCCGAAACAGTGAGACCAGCAGCAGTTATATTGGCTGTTGAAACAGGTTGCATAAGAATATAATTGCTTGCATCAGCACCGCTAATAGTGAAGCCATCCATGACAACAATTTTGCCATTACCGATATTCTTAGTTGTAAAGTTTCCTACAGCACCTGAAGAACCAAGAACAACAACATCTGTTCCTATAACGCCCGCAAGACCTACACTTCCTGTATTCAAAGCCGCTGCTGTTGTTCCGTCGTAAACTTTACTATTCACTGTTGCGCCTGAAACAGTGAGACCGGCAGCAGTTATGTCAGCTGTTAATGTGGGCTGTGTTAAAGAATATTTCCATGCACTTGTTCCTCCTATAGCAAATCCCGAAGTAGTAACCGTTTTAGCCGTACCGACATTTTTATCCGCAAAAGCCCCAATAGCTCCTGCTGATATTAAGTTTACAACATCAGCTCCAACAACACCAACTAAAGTAGCACTTCCTGTATTCAAAACAGCCGCGTTCGTTCCATCATAAGTTTTATTATCTGCATTTGCTCCTGTAATTGTTAAAGAAACAGGTGGTCCGTTTAAAACATTGTTTGCTAAATTAGACACAGTGAAGTATATCGAATTTGTAATATTAACGCCTAAATAAGGGGAAGTTTGGTCATACGCATATACAGCAGTATTATATGGAGAGGAAGTAAAATTAAAAGTAAGATTAGGTGAAAACTGACCAAAGGAAACAGTATTTGTTAGTCGTATTCTTGCAACTCTCACTCCGGGAGATGCAGTAGAAATAATTGTTCCGAATCCGTGTGACACAAGTCCGGGATTTACAAGCTTTATACAATTAGATGCAAATTGAACGCATGTGGTTGGTTGCTGCGATGCAACCAATTGCGAAGAACCGGCAACAATGCTTGCCGTTATTGTACCACCATTGACAATTGCAGGATTTACTAAAATCCCTGCCTGATAAAGGTCCAACTCAAAGACATTCACTAAATCTTTATTCAACAGGTATATGTCAAACTCAAAAACCGTTGGACTGACTTGCGCATCATTGCGAAGTGAAAACTCATAGCTGGCTGGAACCTGTGCCTTGGATAACGAGATTGCAAAAACCGTCAGCATTAAAACATGTAGCAATTTTTTGAAAATTTTCTGTTTCATAATAGTAATTTTTAAATTGTTTTTATCAATACTTATTATTTACATAATTTTTCGGGTTTATTATTAAAACATTTATCAAGGAGTAACAGCAGAAATAAATAACAACGAATTATTTTGTACCAGATTAATATCGAATATATCAACCACACCATCTCCGTTAATATCAGTTAATAAATAACCTGAAGAAAAAAGAACCGCATCATTCTGAACAGAAGAAAGGTCAAGCACATCAACAACACCATCACCGTTTACATCTCCTGCATAGAGTCCGTATATGCCGGTTGCCAGAAACTTTAAATTGCTTCCGAATGCCTGAGCTTGGGAAGTTGTAAAATCATAATTGATTGTTTGTGATGAAAACGCTAATGGTGAAGCAGAAACTGTTGCAATACTATTTCTGTGTTTTATTGTTATATAATAGGAACCGCTATAAGTGCCGGGAATACTAATTGATGCTAATCCACTTGTATTTAAGTCCACATTGCTTGCCGAATATACCTGAGTTAGATATGTCACAGGGTCATGCAGTTCAACAGATATCTGGTCAGCAGTATTGCCGGAAAATTGATTTCCTGCGTTTCCCTGCGCCTGACTCATTAAACCCCCACCGGCATAAAGTCCTTCAAGATATAATTTAATGCTTAATGTTTTGTTCGTTGAATAGGGACCTCCCGTGAACGTTCCGAAAAACGTCAATCCTGATGCACTTAATTGATGAAGAGTTACATTCGAAGGATTAAAAATAGTTATTGGAGTTGGTACAACCCTGTAACAACTAATGTTGCTTTCTGTTCCTGAAACATCTGAAGACAGGTATTGAAAAACAGCATCGCAGGTAAAACCTGTGATGCCTGTTTGTGAAATGTTCCAGTAGCGATTAAGATATGAACCAGTGATTGAAGTATCGTTGTATTTTAAATTAACAAGGTTTAAACCAACAAATGCTCCTGCTGCAAATGTTCCGGTTGTAAAATTTAATGATACCGGAGAATATTCAGCAGTTATATTGCTATCTCCTATTGGAAAAGTGAAGGCACCCACAGCAGACCAGATTTTCTTAACCTGTCCATTACCGGTAGCAACTATCATGCTCGCAGCCGAAGGATTACCTGCCACAACAGACGATTGTCCGAAAGCAAGATTGTTATTTCCTATGTCAATATTGCCATTAGTAAATCTTAATGTATCATTTATCTGAATATCTTTTTGCAAGAGGATACTGTTACTAATTTTATTTATTGTTAATTTAGAAAACACAAATGCTGCAGTTGTGGAGCCACCAATAGTTTGGTTTGTCGTGCCATCAAATACCACTTCACTACCTGTAGCAACAGTGCTTAATATATCAGAGCCAACTACGTTGTTTGTATAATCACCTTCAATTTTAAGTATGCCTAATAAATCAATTGACGCATTAGTAACATTTGTGTCGTTCCGGTAATTACCGCCGGTTCCGCTTATGATAAAATAAACTCCGGAACCTATAACTATTTTTCCTCCATTGTTATAAACGCCCTGCGGAAACAATCCGTATGAAAATAATAACGATATTAAGATTATGAGATATTTTTTCATTTTGTTTTTATTTAAATTTTATAATTTTAATCTTGATGCATTAATTATTATTAATTCCATTATTAGAATGCTCTTATTGCTCTTACCGTTACGGAATATGTTTTTACAGCGGCTGTGTTAATAACAGTTGACCCATTCCAATACATGCAAGTAACATTATTGACACTATTCTCTGAAGAAGTGGTATATATTACACTTGAACCAAATCCAAGAAGAGTATGCTGATTCATCATCAGTTGCAGTTCTCCTGTGGATGGCAAGAACCAGTCGGAGAAACCACCACCATTGTACGACCTCGCCAAGCTTGCTGCAATAGGTCTTGTAGCACATCCGGCTAAAATTGCTGTTGTATTAGCCGAGCCCGTACCATAAGCTGCAGATGTACCTATTAATACAGTACTGCATCCCCATACTGCTGTTCCCTGGTCTGCCGATGCAGCAATAAGTCCATGCTGTCCGGTGCAATCAACATAGAATACAATTCCGCCTCCGGCATTCTGACCAATAGTATATATAGGCGTACCACAAGTAGTAAAACTAACATCAGCAGGACCATAAGACGTGCCAACACTATTGGTGGCATAAGCTCTGACATAGTAGATGGTGTTACCATTTAATCCTGTAATAGCACTAACAAAGTTGCTGGAACCAGTGCCGTCAGATGTATGTGAATTGACTATTGTCGGCGATGGACTTGTGCTCCAGCAAACACCCTTGGCAGTAATTGGCGAGCCTCCATCCGAAGTGATAGTACCGCCGCTTGAAGCAGAGTTTGATGTAATATTGGTTATAGCAGTGGTTGATGCAAGTACGGGCGTGGTAGGAGGTGCTGTAGTAAAACTCAATTCATTGCCATAAATAGTAGTCCATGGACCAGTACCGGTTGGATAAACATCAAGATAAGAGCGTATATAATAAGTGGTATTTCCTATCAATCCTGTAATGTTAGTTGTCCATGGAGCAATAGGAGTAGTATAGGGATAATTTGTAGAATTAGTTGCAACTTTGGTGGGTAATGATGAGTTGGATGTTGTAGAATATGCAACACCATAAGCCTGATAATTTGAATACCCACCACCGTTCCATGTCATACTTCCTCCTGAAGTAGCAGAAGCACCAGTAATACCACTGACAGCAGCAGTAACTAACATAGGAGGAATTCTTAATGTAGTAAATGAAATTTGTGTGCCGTAAGCTGTACCAACACTATTGATTGCATAAGCCCTAACATAATAAGTAGTGTATCCTGTTAAACTGGTAAGATTACTTGTAAACGCACTAACGCCGGGTGAAGCATCAATAACTTTGGTATTAGCTGTTGTAGGGTTTGCAGTGGTTCCATAACAAACACCTCTTTCTGTAATAGCTGCACCTCCGTTGGAAGTAACATTACCACCGCTTATGGCAGTTGTTCCAGTGATTGATGTTGCAGCTGTGGTAGCATCAAGAGTTGGCAACACAGGAAGTGTGGTAAAAGATATTTCATTACCATAAGTAATAACACTGCTGTTTATTGAATATGCTCTGACATAATAAGTAGCTACCGGAGTTAATCCCGTAAGATTGCTTATAAAGGTACCGGTACCCGAGCCATCTGTGGTTTTAGTATTTGCTATAGTTGGTCCGGTCGCAGTATTCCAGCATACACCACGCAAAAGAACCGCAGAGCCGCCATCATTAGTTATATTACCTCCACTTGCAGCAGTAATACCTGTAATTGAACTTGCAGCAGTTGTTGTTATAGTAGAAAAAACCGAACCTCCCCAAACAGGAATATTAGAACTTGAAACCCGTAAAAATTGACCGGGTGAGCCAATTGGAATCATCAGCCATTGCGAACCATTCCAATATAGCATATCACCTGTTGTATGACCAAGTAAAAAACCCTGAACCCATTTAGAGCCATTGTCGTAATAAAAACCCGGCACAACATCACCTGTAGTAGCAGTATTATACACAACCATGCCGGCTACATGTGCCGATAGTGGAGCAAAACTACTTGTGCTTGTCAAACTAATCCTTGGAATTAAAAGACCTTTATCAGAGAAATCTACATCTAATCCTGCTGATGCGTTTGGCTGTGCACCTGTTGCATTAATCCCTACGTTTTGGGAAAAGCAAGACAACGAAATAATTAATGTAATTAATAGACAATAATTTTTTTTATTAAATCTATTTGTTGTTTTGTTCATTTTATTTTCCATTGTTATTTTTATTAATTTAGTTTATATATTTTTTTACATTATTTTTTTTAATCATAAAAATATTATTTCGATTTATGGAGTAGTAAAACTCACTTGGTTTCCATACGAAGTACCCGCACCATTGGTAGCATACGCACGCACATAATATGTAGTGCCCGATGTCAATCCTGTAATATTACTAATAAAACTCCCCACGCCCGAGCCATCAACGGTTTTGCTATTGGCGATTGTAGGATTTGTAGTTGTTGCCCAACACACACCATAAGCAGTTACTGCATTACCTCCATCACTTGCAACTGTTCCTCCGCTTGTAGCAGTTATTGTTGTGATGTCGGTTACAAATGTCGTTATGAGATTTGCAAAACCTGCACCACCCCATGATGGAATACCCGAACCGTTTATTTGCAGCAATTGCCCTGGTTGACCTATAGTTACAAGTCTCCATGATGAACCGTCCCAATACTGCATATCACCTATTGTATTGGCTTTTGGAAAACCCGCAATCCATTTTGTTCCATTATTATAATAAATACCGGGGATTACATCTCCCGTGGTCGCAGTGTTGTACACAGTCATGCCGGCAACATGACTGCTTAAAGGAGCAAAACTACTTGTACCCGTTAGTGCAATACGAGGTATCAATAATCCTTCAGAACTAAAGTTTACATCCAATCCTGCTGATACATTTGGCGGGATGGCTCCATTCGTGCTGATTCCTACGCTTTGAGAAAAGCACGACATTGAGAAAACTAAAAGGCAGACAAATGCCATAAATAAATTAACTGATTGACTTTTTAAAACTTTTTTCATTTTTTTATTTTAATTAAAAAGTTATAATTGGGGATTTATAATTTTTTTTCAACAAATATATATTGCGGATAAACAACAGGAGTTAAAATTTTATTAAGTTCACATTAAAGCAGTATTAAACAAAAGACGAGTTTGTAAAATATAAAAAGGGATAAATATTATTTTTTGTTTTGATTTTTATTTTTTTTAAGAAAACGGAATAATAAAATAATTCACTTTATTTTTTATTTCCAATTCAGATAGTAAGTTGATAAGAAATATAAGACGTGAAGGTTTTTGTACCTTTAAAATTAATTTCAAAATGCGGCAACGTAATATCTTTTGAATATACCTTGTAAATTGCGACTGAGAAGCAATATAAAATCCCAGATGTTTATAATCAACAGTATTGGGACCGTCTGTAAAATATGGGGTATCTGCTGACAGCAAAAAAGGACACATCAGTATTACTTGCAAAAAAAATAATTGATAGAAACTTTAGCAAGAAAATATTTGAAAAAAGACATTGAACTTTTAACATGTTATTTTTTCTATACAAAACAGAAAAATTTAAAAGCTCTTAAGTTTCGCTATAAAGCCATCATCCGTATCAATTGATATAAGATTTGTATTACCAACAGATATGGCTTTACTAAAATATCCAACAATATAAATGTTTGAAAAACCATCCATTCCCATTCCATAAGCTCTATCATAACCTTCTCCACCGATTCGTGTTCCACCAATCATTTCGCCGGTATTACTATATTTCAGGATAAAAATATCCCAGTCGCCAAGGGTGCATATATTATTTTCACAAAATTTAAAATTAAAGTTGAACTCACCTGCAACATATATATTACCAACTTTATCAAGCATTAATGAACTTGCATGCACATTGCCTTTTCCTCCGGTTTGTTTTGCCCATATAACATCTCCGTTGGAATTATATTTTACAAGAAAAACATCATCGGTACCTATACTTTTCAATTCTGATTTTCCAAAATATGCAATCTCTGAAAAGTACCCTGTTACATAAATATTATCTATACTATCCAACGCAATGGAAGAAATGTGGTCGTTGCCCGCGGCACTGCCTCCGCGTCTAAGCCACTGAATGTTTCCGTCGGCATTGTATTTTGCAATAAACACATCTTTTTTCCCCGAACTCACAATCATTTTCTTATTAAATTCGGCTGTACCTTCAAAGTCACCAATTATATAGCAATTACCCTTTTCATCAGTTGTCATAGAAGTTGGTTCATCAACCATACTTCCGCCGCCAGTTGTTGACCAAATAATTTCTCCTTTATTATTGTATTTAATTATAAAAATATTTTTATCGCCTTTTGATAAAAAAATAGATTTTCCAATATTCATAGTTCCTTTGAATATGCCAGATACAAATACATTTCCTGTTTTGTCAGCAGTTAAAGCTATTCCGTAGCTTTCAATTGTTCCGTCTCCCTGTTTAACCCAAACCGGTTCACCACCATTATCGTATTTGGCAACAAAGAAATCCCTGTTGCCATTACTCTTTATCTTTATTCTCGAAAAATTTGCTGTTCCCGAAAAATACCCGGTTATATAAATGTTTCCTGATTCATCCAAGTCAAGACCATAAGCTCCATCATAATCAATTCCTCCTGCTTGTTTTGCCCAAACTAAACTTCCATTCGCACTATATTTTAAAATGTAAATATCAAGATTACCTTTGCTGATAAGCTTAACGTTTCCAATCTTCAATGTGTCAGAAAAACTTCCGGCAACATAACTGTTTCCGTCCTTATCAGTATTAAGAGAATATGGAGCATTTGTATTTGTTCCTACAATATTATTTGCCCATTGCCATGTTTTTGGAATTTGGGAATAAGAAAAACCGGACATAATTACTAAAAAAATAATAATTGTTGAGCTGTATTTTGATGTTATGTTTTTCATAAACTTATTCGTTTATTTTTAAAAAAAAATTACTACTTTGATACCTATTTATAAAATTTAAATTTAAAATTTAAACAAATCAGAGCAATGATAAATGTTTTAAAAATACATTAGCAAAGGTTTTAAATAAAAAAAAATAAAGAATTAATAGCAAATTAATAATGGATTAAGAAAGCATTAAGGTGTATTGTGCTTTTTTATTTAGCTATTCTTAATGTTAAATTAATCTAAATTTAATCTACCACTTTTTAATTTATCTCAAATTTGAATATCAATAATTTTGAGCGATTGATAAAGGAATGAAGAATAAAATTTATTGATATCAACGAATAGAATTATGCTTAATGAATGTAAGATTACCAAATAAATTTTAAAACAATTTCTAAATTTAATAAAATGAAGATTACAAAACTGTTACTTTCTTTATTATTGTTTGTTGTGTTTCAAACATCATGCAAACATAAAGCCGTAGATGTCAATGATATTCGAAAGGTTTGTTACAAAAACGAAATTGCTCCGATTCTGAATTCCAGATGCAGCATGTGTCATGGAGATAGCATAAGTGAGGAAGAAATCAACCTATCAACTTATGATGGCGTAATGAAATTGGTCTCGAAAGGAAAACCATTGAAAAGTAGAATTTACAAGTCAATAAAAAAAGACATGCCTCCTTTACCAAATACTCCTCTTTCGGAAGAACAACGTTCTTTGATTTACGCATGGATACTTCAAGGAGCTGATACAACAAATTGCAAATAATTAAAATTATAAATAAAAATGAAATATTTGTTATACATATTTTTTATTCTGCTTTTATCAAGCTGTTATCGGGATAATGAAGAAGAATTATATTTAAAGAAAACATTATCCGGAAACAATTCCTGCGATACAGTAAATGTAAATTACAGTCAAACAATTTCCGTAATACTTGCAAATAGTTGCACGGGTTGTCATAGCCCAACCGCAGCCGGAGGATATGACTTAAGAACATTAAGTGTCGTTCAACAAAATATAGATAGAATAATCGGAAGTATTTCTCACCAAGCCGGATTTATCCCAATGCCCGACAATGGATTAAAACTTGACGATTGTAAAATAAAACAATTTAATGTCTGGAAACAAAAAGGTTTTCCTCAATAAAGAAAAAGAAAATGAAAAAAATTCTAATCAGCATTTTACTGCTTGTCCCTTTACTGAAATCAAATTGTCAAAATATGGATAGCTTGTTAACTTCCATTACTGAAGACTCAATAAAATACACCACTGCAACATTTAAATCGACACGTATAATTAATGGACATTCTGTTGAACGCATGAAAAAAGGACAACTGGATTTTCGCATTCATCATCGCTTTGGACAAATCAATTCCGGTGTCCGCGAATTGTTCGGATTAGACCAAGCTTCCACATTTTTTAGTTTGGAATATGGAATTAACAACAGGTTAATGATCGGCGCAGGAAGGTCAACATATCAAAAAACTTATGATGGATTTTTGAAGTACGCTTTATTAAGGCAATGCAAAGGCAAAAAAAACATTCCTATTACTATTACTCTTTTGTCTGAAATTGATGCTTATTCCACCAAATGGGAAGTTCCCGATAGAAAAAATTATTTTTCTTCACGTCTTTCTTATGCTCATCAGATATTAGTTGCAAAAAAGTTTAATGAACATTTTTCTTTTCAATTATCACCAACCTTAATTCATAAAAATCTGGTAAAAGAAATAACTGATAAAAACGATTTATTTTCAGTCGGACTTGGCGGGCGTTTTAAATTGACTAAACGCATCTCATTAAACTCAGAATATTTTTACACTGTAAGACCTACCATTTCAGGAAAAGACAAGTTACCAAATTCGTTTTCAATTGGTATTGACATCGAAACAGGCGGACATGTTTTTCAGTTTCTTATTACAAATTCACTACCAATGTTCGAAAGAGGTTTTATTACTGAAACCACAGGCAAATGGACAAAAGGAGGTATCAGCTTAGGATTTAATATTTCAAGGGTTTTTAATTTAAATAGAACTAAATAATTTGCAACCGCACTTCAAATGGTTGAAAATTAAACTTTTTATTAAGTGAAATTGTTAAATTGTTATAAATTCATCTTCAATAGTAAATGCAAATTAAAAAAAACAATTTAATAATTTAAACGACGTTGTCATTTAAAGTATAATTCCAATCAGATATAATAAACAGATGTTAAATAATTAACAAAAACTAATATGAAAAAAATCGTTGTTTTTCTTTTTGCAGTCGTCATTGTGATGAGCGGATATTCACAAGATAAATATGTTT
Source organism: Bacteroidales bacterium (assembly GCA_041671145.1). Lineage (NCBI taxonomy): Bacteria > Pseudomonadati > Bacteroidota > Bacteroidia > Bacteroidales > Bacteroidales bacterium. The sequence continues at coordinate 22,344 of JBAZBZ010000033.1, forward strand.
CAAAAAACGGACATATATGGTTTTTCTCTAAAACCCCCATGGAGAATATAGAAGCGCACAATAATCAGACAGCAAGTTATATTGATATAAAAACAGGAGGCATAGCATTTCAGCTTCTAATGAAATCGTTTAAATTCGACATAGCACTTATGGAAGAACATTTTAACGAAGAATATGTTGAATCCGATAAATTCCCAAAAGCCGAATTTAAAGGAGCCATAACTAATTTATCGGAAATAAAATTCAACAAAAATGGTGTTTATAATGTAACCGTTGAAGGCAATTTAACTATTCACGGAGTTACAAAAAAAGTAAAAGAAAAAGGAACCATAGAAATAGCAAACGGAAAATTAATTGTAAAAGCAAAATTTAATATCGTTCCTCAAGATTATGGAATTGTTATTCCCAATTTAGTAAAAGAAAAATTTGCAAAGAGCATGGAAGTTAATGTTGACATGACTTATACAATTCTAAAAAAATAAAAAAAAATGAAACGAAAGCATTTAATTTTATCAGCAATTTTTATTGCAATAATCATTATTTTTTCAATAGGTTTGTATATCTATTTCAAACCACAGAAGAATTTTGCCACATCAAAATCAGATTACATTCTAACTTCCCGACAATTATTCAACGAGTTTGAAAAAAATGAAACAGAATCAAATAAAAAATATGTAACAGATGACAAAACAATTCAGATAAGCGGATTTGTTGTGGAAATCGGCAGAGACACCGATTCAACTTTAAATTTAATTATTGGTGAATCACCTAATGCAAATGGTTTAGTAAGTTGCAGTTTTATGAAAACAGAAAATAAAAATTTAGAAAATATAAAAAGTAATGATAAAATTTTTATTAAAGGACAATGCACCGGATTTCAGGGATTGATTGATAAAACCGTGATTATGATTCGTTGTGCAGTTGTGAGAGAATAAGAAGTACTTCAAGTACTTTTTTACTCTTCTTCTTTCATTACATAACCAAATCCGACAAGTGTATGAATAAGCTTTGGTGAGAAATCTTTATCAATTTTATTTCTGAGTGAGTTAATATGAACATCAATTACATTTGTTCCCGAATTAAAAGAAAAGCCCCATATTTTTTCAGCAATTTCAATCCGGTCGAACACTTTACCTTTATTATTCATTAGAAGTTCAAGAATTGAAAATTCTTTTGAAGTAAGTTTAATTTCCTTACCTTTTCTTGTAACTTTTTTTGAAATAGTGTCTAATTCAAGGTCAGCAATTTTTAATGCTGGTGCAACAATTGTTTCGGTGTGTCTTCTGTCTAAAGCCTTAATTCGAGCAAGTAGTTCCTTGAAGCTGAATGGTTTCACCAGATAATCATCGGCACCGCAGTCAAAACCCGAAACCTTATCTTCAACTGAATCTAATGAAGTAAGCATTAAAACAGGAGTCTTAATATTTGCATTTCTTATTTTTTTACATAATTCAAATCCGTTAATTCCCGGTATTATAACATCTAATATTATTATGTCGAACTCTTTATTGAAAACAACTTTTTCGGCCATAGCACTGTCATAAGCTTGTGTAACGTTGAATTCATTGTCCTCTAAACCAAGTTTTACAAAAGATGAAATTTTGGGGTCATCTTCAACTAATAGAATTTTCATAATAATAAGTTTAGTTACTTAATAATATTTTTAAACAAAATTAATTACATTTTTATATGCCGCAAATATTTATTTTTTTAATTTATTTAAAATCATATTTATATTTGGTTTGTAAAAATATTGTAGTATTATTAACTTAAGATTAACAAAAGATTAAAACAACATTAAGATTGCATTAAGAAACTCCAAAAATATCAATTCATGTCTTTTAATTGGTAATTTTGTTTATTAAATAAAGCGATTGACTTATTTGTGTTTCGCAAACACCATAATCAGTTATTTAATGATGTCATTTAAAAATAATTTTTTCGATACTTCTCATGAAAAAAATAAAACTAAACAGCATTTATCAATTATTGATAATAATGATAATTGTTTCATTGTTCCTTACAATAGCATCAATTATTATTATATACAAAATAACTTATAATGAAAAAAGAATTTTCCTGAAAGAGCTTTGTGAAAATCAAAAAGAAATTATTCAATCAATGTTTAAAGAAACAAAAGATGCAAATGCAATACTAAGCGTTCTTAACAATCAGAGTAAAATAACTAATGGCATGGGAACTACCGGCGAATATACCATTGGTTATTCAAAGAACGATTCAATTGTTTTTTTAATAAGAATGCGACAGAGCAAGCAAACAAATCACCCCCATATATCTCTGAAATCCGACAGTGCTATTCCAATGCAATATGCACTATCAGAAAACACAGGATTCATTAAAGGAAAAGATTATAACGGCAAAATGGTATTTTCATATTGTACTTACATTCCCGAGTTCAAATGGGGAATAGTTGCAAAAATGGATATGTCGGAAGTACGTTTACCTTTTTACAGAGCAGGTATTTACGCAATAATTTCCTCAATAATTCTTATAATTCTCTCAATAATATTTTTCAAAAGAGTATCACTTCCTATTACAAAAAAAATTGATGAGAGCGAAGAAAATTACCGCAGGTTATTTGAATATTCTGCAATCCCAATTTGGAAAGAAGATTATTCGGAAATAAAAAAATATTTTGACAAATTAAAATATTCAGGTGTTACAGATTTCAGAGCTTATTTCGAGGCACATAAAAGCGAAATAAATCATCTTGCATCTTTGATAAAAGTTGTGGAAATTAATCAAAAAAGTGTTGAACTTTTCAATGCCGAGAGCAAAGAAGATGTAATAAAAAACATGCTTTTTTATTTTAACGGTGCATCTCTTGATATTTTTAAAGAAGAATTAATTGTTCTTGCTGAAGGAGGCAAGCGATTTGAATGTGAAATGCCAATCCGAACATTAACAGGAGAAATCAAGATATTAAATTTGCATCTTTCCGTAGTAAAAGGATTCGAGAACACACTCTCAAATGTTTTGGTTTCGTTCATAGATATTACTGAAAGAAAAAACAATGAAGAAATACTTAGACGTTCACGGAAAGAATGGATGGAAACATTTGACATGATACCTGACATGATAACTATTCTTGATAACCGGCACAGGATAGTGCGAGCAAATAAAGCATTAACAGATAAACTCGGCATTTCACCGCAAGATACAATAGGTTTGCATTGTTATCAATGCATTCACGGAAAACAGGAGTCACCTGTGTTTTGTCCGCACACATTGATGCTTAAAGATGGAAAGGAACATATTGCAGATTTTCACGAAGAAAAACTTGGAATGGATTTGCTTGTAAGCGTAACACCAATATATGATAATAAAGGAAATTTAACCGGTTCCGTGCATATAGCACGCGATATTACAGAACGAAAACAAATTGAAGACACACTCTTATTCTTATTGCAATGTGGAAATATCGGAACAAGTAATAATTTTTTTGAATTATTAGCTCGTTTTCTTTCGGAAAGATTAGCAATGGATTTCGTGTGCATTGACAAGCTGCAAGGCGATTTGCTTTCAGCTAAAACACTTGCTGTTTATTTTGACGGAAAGTTTGATGACAATATAGAATATACATTGAAAGACACTCCTTGCGGCGATGTTGTTGGAAAAACGATTTGCACCTTCCCAAACAATGTCAGAAATTTGTTTCCAAATGATATAGTATTACAAGAGATGTATGCCGAAAGCTATATTGGTACGACCTTATGGGATTCAGCAGGGAAACCAATTGGTTTGATTGCTGTAATAGGACGAAAACCGATAACGAACCTTTCCCTTGCAGAAACAATCATGAAGTTGGTAGCAATAAGAGCAGCCGGAGAATTGGAGCGTATGCTGGCTGAGGAAATGCTCGCCAATTCGGAAATTCGCTACCGACGCCTCTTTGAAACAGCCAAAGATGGTATTCTCATACTCGATGCTGTTTCAGGAACAATTGTAGATGTGAATCCATATTTAATTGATAAGCTGGGGTACCCTTATGATGCTTTCCTTGGTAAAACAATATGGGATATTGGATTTTTCAAAGATATAGTAGCCAGTAAGGACAATTTTATAAAATTGCAGCAAAACGATTATATCCGATATGAAAACTTACCATTGGAAACCTCAGATGGACATCAGATAAATGTAGAATTTGTGAGCAATGTCTATTTCGTGAATAACCAAAAAGTTATTCAGTGCAATATCCGCGATATCACTGAACGCAAAAAATTTGAAAACGAGTTAAAAGAAAAAAATGTCGAACTTGTGGAAAGCAATGCTACTAAAGATAAATTTTTCAAGATTATCGCCCACGACATGAAAAATCCTTATATAAGTTTGCTTGGCGCTTCGGAGTTGCTGTATGAAAATGCACATAAGTACGATACAAATAAGATTGCTAAACTCACTAAAGTGCTGAATGATTCCGCAAAAAGTGGTTATGACATGCTTCTTAATTTGCTTGAATGGGCAAGATCACAGGCAGGAAGCATGATATTTCAACCTGAAATAATAAATTTAAAAGAGTTAATAGATAAGCATCTTTCAAATTTGGTTGAATACGCTTCTAACAAAAAAATAAATTTAAACTTTGATATCTCAAGCAATATTCAAGTATATGCCGATAAAAATATGCTTAATACTATTTTGCGTAATCTTATAAATAATGCGTTAAAATTTACATCCAAAGGCGGAATTGTTACAGTTAGTACAAAATATATAAATGGTTCTGTTATTATTTTTATTAAAGATACAGGAGTTGGCATAGATAATAAAGATTTTGACAAACTCTTCAGAACCGATATAAAATATAGTCAACAGGGAACTGAACTGGAAGGAGGAACAGGCTTAGGATTGTTATTATGTAAAGAATTTGTCGAAAAACATGGTGGAAAGATTTGGGTGGAAAGTGAAGTAAAAAAAGGCAGTACATTTTATTTTAATTTGAGTGACGCTGAAAATAATTAGAGGCAATTACAAACAGCATTTTATCTAAATATGGCAAGATGCTGTTATTTTTTTTATTTTTACAAAAATTTTCTCAACATATTTAAATGCTAAGAATAATAAAAAACAACAAGTTATTAATCCTCCCCTATTTTGTATTACTGTCAATAGGTGCTATTGTTATATTTTCATTTGATAAAGCAACCATTCACATAACAATAAATAAATTTCACAATCATTTTCTTGATTTTTTCTTTAAATACATAACTTATTTGGGCAATGGATACTTTGCAGTGTTGGTTGTCATATTTTTATTATTATTAAAATTCAAAAATGCAATAATTCTTGGATTAAGTTCAGCTGTATCAGGAATAATTGTCATGATTTCGAAACAAATTATTTTCAGCAATTCATTGCGACCATTGAAATATTTTGCAGGGACTTATAAATTATATCTGATTAATGGCGTTGACGTCCATTCATTTTATAGCTTTCCTTCCGGTCATACTGCAACCGCTTTCAGTGTTTTTATGTGCATAGCTATTATTTACGGCAGAAAATACAGTAAAATATTAATGCTACTTCTTGCAATATCGGTGGGATATTCAAGAATATATCTTTCACAACATTTTATGAATGATGTATTAATTGGTTCTGCCATAGGAACATTTTGTGCGTTGTTGTTTTGCTATGTTATGGAAAAGCCGAAAAACGAATGGCTTGACAAATCAATAATAAATTACACAAACTATAAACATATTCTCATAATTTTATTTGCTGCTCTTTTATACATTCCATTTATAGGAAATGTAAATTTATTCGATTGGGATGAAATAAATTTTGCCGAAGCAGCGAGAGAAATGCTCACAACTAACGATTACCTGACAGTAAAAATAAATTATTTGCCTTTTTGGGAAAAACCACCTTTGTTCATCTGGATGCAGGCAGCTTCAATGAATGTTTTCGGAATGAATGAATTTGCAGCACGATTGCCAAATGCTTTGTGCGGAATAATTACATTGCTATTGTTATTTAATATCGGCAAAAAAATATTTGATGAAAAGTTTGGATTATTGTGTGCATTGGCATTCGGCGGGGCTATTTTGCCATTTCTATATTTTAAATCGGGCATTATTGACCCATATTTTAATTTATTTATTTTCATTGGTGTTTATTGCTTTTTTATTTTTTCGGAAAACTCAAGAGCAAACAAAAAACATTTTTTTTATTTACTGCTCTCTGCATTTTTTATCGGTCTGGCTATATTGACAAAGGGACCAGCAGCATTATTGATTTTAATAATTTCAATTATCATTTATTTATTCATAACGAAACAGAAAAATATTGTTTCTCTTAAACATTTGCTGCTGTTTTTATTTATTACTGCAGTTACAGGCGGTTCGTGGTTTTTATTACAAATATGCTCCGGCAAATATTATCTTGTTGCAGATTTTTTTAAATATCAATTAAGGTTATTTAATACAAAAGATTCCGGACATGGAGGATTTTTATTTTACCATTTTATTGTATTGCTGTTTGGGGTTTTTCCTACTTCTATAATCGCCATAAAAGGATTTGGCATTAAAAATACCAACAACGAATTCCAAAATAATTTCATTAAGTTTATGATGATTTTATTTTTCGTAGTGCTTGTAATTTTCACTGTTGTGAAAACAAAAATAATACATTATTCATCACTTTGTTATTTCCCAATGAGTTTTCTGGCTGCATATACAATTTACAAATTTTTGAATGGTGAAATTAAATGGAATAAATGGATAAGCATAATGTTAGTTAGTGTTGCTTTATTTATCGGTATTTTAGAAATCTCTCTACAATTTATTATCAGATATAAAAACGAAATAATAAACTCAGGATTTATAAAAGATAAATTTGCAATTGATTGTCTTAATGCAAATGTAAGCTGGAGCGGCTATGAATTTATTCCCGGGCTTTTACTGATAATAGGCATTATAATATCTTTAATAATTTTGAAAAGAAATAAAATTCATGGAATTGTTTTATTGTATTTGACATCAATATCTTTTAGTGCATTTACAATGCTTGCCATTATTCCTAAGATTGATAAATATATTCAAAGTACAGCAATTGATTTTTATAAAAGCAAGCAAAACTGCAATTGTTATGTAGAAACAGTGGGTTTTAAAAGTTATGCTCATTTGTTTTACACAAAAAAAGAAAAACCACAAAATAAAAACGCTAATGATATAAATTGGCTTATGTCAGGGAAAATTGACAAACCAGTTTATTTCATTAGTAAAATTAACAATGCCGATGATTTCCAGAAAGCACATCCTGCTCTTGAAAAACTTTATTCTAAAAATGGGTTTGTGTTTTTTTTAAGAAAATTTAATTAACGCATATTAAAAAAACAATCCTCTTTCTACACTTTGGATGCCAATAAAAAAACGGGACAAAATATTTCATCCCGTTTAAATACTATAAAAAATAATTTATTAAACTAAACCCTGAGCTAACATTGCGTTTGCAACTTTTACGAAGCCACCAATATTTGCACCGTTCACATAATTAATGAACCCGCTCTTATCTTTACCATATTTTTCACATGTCTTATGAATGTTTATCATAATGTTGTGTAATCTTTGGTCAACTTCTTCTCTTGTCCATGATAATCTCAATGAGTTTTGACTCATTTCAAGACCTGATGTAGCAACACCACCTGCATTAGCAGCTTTGCCAGGACCAAAAAGTACTTTCTTTTCTAAAAATACCTCAACAGCTTCAGGAGTTGATGGCATATTAGCACCTTCCGATACACATATACAACCATTAGATACTAATGTTTTTGCAGCATCACCATCTAATTCATTTTGTGTAGCTGAAGGAAGAGCTATGTCGCATTTAACACCCCATGGTTTCTTGCCTGCAACAAATTCGCAACCATACTTCTTAGCGTATTCGCTAATTCTACCTCTTTTAACATTCTTCAATTCCAATACGAAAGCTAATTTTTCAGCATCAATTCCTTTTGGGTCGTAAATGTAACCTTCAGAATCTGATAAAGTAACAACTTTACCGCCTAATTGAGTAGCTTTTTCAGTTGCGTATTGAGCAACATTACCTGAACCAGATACAACAACAACTTTACCTTTGAAATCTTTACCTTGTGTTTTTAACATTTCTTCAGCAAAATAAACTTGTCCGTACCCAGTAGCTTCAGGACGAATTAAACTTCCACCCCATTCAAGACCTTTACCTGTTAACACACCTGTAAATTCACTTCTGAGACGTTTGTACTGACCAAACATGAAGCCAATTTCTCTTCCGCCAACACCAATATCACCGGCAGGAACGTCAGTATCAGGACCAATGTATTTTTGAAGTTCAGTCATAAAACTTTGAGTAAATTTCATAACTTCATTGTCTGATTTTCCTTTTGGGTCAAAATCGGAGCCACCTTTGCCGCCACCCATTGGAAGTGAAGTTAAACTGTTTTTGAAAACCTGTTCGAATGCTAAAAATTTTAAAACACCTAATGTTACTGTAGGATGAAATCTCAATCCACCTTTGTATGGACCTATTGCGCCATTCATTTGAATTCTAAAACCTCTGTTTAACTGAACTTCGCCTTTATCGTCCAACCAGGGAACTCTGAATATGAAAACTCTTTCGGGTTCTGCTATTCTTTCAAGGATTCCTTTATACTTTGGGTTTTCTTCAATGAAAGGGAAAAGAGATTCTGCAACTTCTCTAACTGCCTGGTGAAATTCTGGTTCTGCAGGATTCTTGGCAATAACTTTTGCCATGAATTGTTCTAAATTTTGATTTGTAGCCATAAATTTTTCTTTAATTTTAGTTGTTTATAAATATTGATATTATTATATTTTTATTTTGAGTGCAATATTAATTAAATAATTATTTATTTAAAAAATTATTGAACAATATTTATTAAATATTATATCATCAATAATACACCGAATAGGCAATGCACTTATTTGCGGGATAGGTATTTTTCTTATAATAGAAATAATAATTATCTAAATGAAATAAAGAAACACAACTTTAAAAAAATAGATTGAAATGAGGAAATAAATAGAGTGAAATCAACAAAAAAACAAATAATACTTACTTAGTGTGATTCCGAAGCGATTCGAACGCTTGACCCACAGCTTAGAAGGCTGTTGCTCTATCCAGCTGAGCTACGGAACCAAATTTTGTCGGGGTGGCAGGAGTTGAACCTGCGACCTCCTGCTCCCAAAGCAGGCGCGATAACCGGGCTACGCTACACCCCGTAACATAAATATTTAAAAGAACAAAGTTAGTTAATTTTTCATTAAATCAAACTTTGCGGAGAGGGGGGGATTCGAACCCCCGGTACCGTTTTACCGGTACGACAGTTTAGCAAACTGCTGGTTTAAGCCACTCACCCACCTCTCCAAAAATATGCAAAGTTAGTGATTTTCTTTTAATTTACAGTGTCTCCTCGGAGGGATTCGAACCCACGACCCATTGATTAAGAGTCAATTGCTCTACCAACTGAGCTACGAAGAGAAAAATCAAGTCAGCAAAATTAAGAAAATTTACGTTCTATAAAAGTTTTTTGAAAATATTAATTTACTTTGCAAGTTAAAAAAAATAATATGCAGTTATTTTATGCTCCGAACATAAGTAGTGGTGATTTTTTTCTTGGAGAAGAAGAATCGCATCATTGTGTTAATGTCATAAGAAAAAAACAAAATGACATTATAAACATTATTGATGGTAATGGTGGATTTTATATTGCTGAAATAATTGATGCTTCCTCAAAAAAATGTACTTTTAATATTAAAGAAAGTAAAAAAAAAGAAAGAGAAAATAAATATAAAATTCATTTAGCTGTTGCGCCCACAAAAAATATTGAACGATTTGAATGGTTTGCTGAAAAAGTTACTGAAATCGGTGTTGATGAAATAACACCTGTATTTTGTGAATTTTCGGAAAGAAAAATTTTAAAAACTCAAAGGTTAGAAAAAGTGATTTTAGCGGCTACAAAACAATCGTTAAAATTTTATTCGCCTTCATTAAATAAGCCCGTAAATTTCAAAGACCTTATAAACATTTATTTTGAAGGGCAGAAATTTATTGCACATTGCAAAGAACACACATTTGCACTAAAAGAACAATATCAACAAAAAAATAATGCTTTCATTTTTATTGGTCCCGAAGGTGATTTTTCCGATAACGAAATTGAGCTTGCTATATCGAATAATTTTATTCCGGTTAATTTAGGAAAATCAAGATTAAGAACTGAAACGGCTGCTTTGGTTGCTTGCCACACAATTAATTTATTAAATCAATAGGGTTATTTCAATTTAAACGTCTTATAAAACGCCACAGATTAATTAATTTACTCTCCTTCGAACGATACCATTGTAAATATACTTTTACCTTTTATCATTTCTCTGCCTTTGAGAGCAGGAAGCTCAACAATAAATGCACATTCCACAATAACACCACCTAATTTTTCAACTAATTTAACGGCAGCCGAAACTGTACCGCCTGTTGCTATGAGGTCATCAATTATTACAACTCTTTCATTTTTTTTAATTGCGTCTTTATGAATTTCCATTTCAGCAGAGCCATATTCGAGGTTATATTTTTCGCTAATTGTTTTATATGGTAATTTCCCCTTTTTGCGAATTGGCACAAATCCAACATTTAATTTGTATGCCAATACAGCACCAAAAACGAAGCCACGAGCGTCAATACCTATTACTTTATCAATTTTCTTGTCTTTATAACGAGTATAAAAGTGGTCGCATGCTTCACGGAATGCTTCCGCATCCTGCATTAATGTTGTAATATCTCTAAAAGTAACATTTTCTATAGGAAAATTAGGAATTGAACGGATTTTATCTTTAAGTTTTCTCATAAGAATAATTTTTAGTATTTAAAGTGCTTTGCTATGCCGAACTTGAAAAAGCAAGTACAAATATACATGTTTTTTTTAGTTTTATAACATTTTTTTTAGTAAATAACAGCATGGGTAATCTAAAATAAAAAAGGAACTTCTGCAGAAGTTCCCTTTTCGATTCCCAAAGCTTAAGTGCTTAGTGTAAAGGTTTTTTACCTTTCAATACGGGAAAAAAGTCCTAATAGGTACTTTAATGTTATAAACATACAAATAAAAAAATTAAAAAGCAAGTTTTTTATCTTTTTTTTAATTTTTTAACTTTTTGTCATTCTGTTTGTTCTCTATTGCAAGTATTGTAAAATATGGTCATTCATAAAAATTTTCTTTTGATATATTTTTTTTCATAAAGATTTTTATTTTGATATTCATTACAAATATTTATATGTTTCTTTTAAATAAATCAAAAAAGGAAATTTTTATTTCGATTAAAACTGCAATTAATTATTCAAAAAAAAGGAGGTTGTCTAAAAAGTAAAAATTTAGTATTTTTTTCTCTGTGGTTTGTGGTTCTCTGTAACTTCTCTGTGTAACAATAGAATAAAAAATTACACAGAGAGCCACAGAGAATGCACAGAGTTACACAGAGCACTTTTTGGACAGCATCTTTGGCAGTTACACGATTTAAATAACTTTCTAATACCCGAAAATTTCTTCCATTGATAGATATTTAATATTTCCGTACTTCTGCAATGAATTAATGTCAAGCTGGTCTTTTTTGCCAAGAGCAAGCACTGTGAAATTTTTATTTTTCATATATTTTTCCTCAAATGCTTTAACATCGGCAAAAGTCATGGAAGGAACTTTGGCATAAACATCTTTTCTTAAATCATAATCAATGCCAAGACGTTTCATGTTTTCATAGGTTGAAAGTATGCCCATCTTTGTAATTCTTTCGGTTCTTATCTGGTTCAAAACGGATTGTTTTGCTGTTTCAAAACTTTTATTTGATTCGGGCATATTATCAATAAGGTCTTTCATACCTTTCATAGCTTCAGGAAGTTTGTCGTTTTGTGTGCCTATGAAAGTTGAAATATAAAAACTTTTGTCTTTCCTGTTTACTCCCCCATAATAAGCCCTTGCAGTATATGCCAATGCCTTCGCTTCCCTGAGTTCCTGAAAAACTATTGATGACATTCCGTTTCCAAAATATTCGTTAAAAAGCCGCATGGCAGGTACTATGTCTTTTGAAAATGCAACTGATTTCGAAAGCATGATGAGTTCCACCTGCTTCATGTTATAGTCGGCAACATAAACCTTATTTTCATCAGTTGCCAGTTCGGTAAAAGTAATTTCAGGCGGAACGGATTTTAACTGAGCAGGAACATTATGCAATTGATTTAAAACTTTCACTAATTCTTCAGATTTCAGCAATCCATAATACAAAACATGATGATGATATGAATTCAATGTTTTAATTACAGAAAGCAAATCTTCCGGTTTCAAAGATTTCAGCTCGCTTTCGCTTAAAACATTTGTATATGGTGACTTTGCACCGTATTTACCATAATTTACCATTGCTTGCTGAAGAATAACTCCTTTGTTAAGTTTATTGTTTGCCCTTGTTTTTAGCATATCGGAAACCATATTTTTCAATGCATCTTCATTTGGCTGTGCATCGGCAAGTATATTTTCCAGAAGTTGCATTCCTTTGGTCATGTTTTCAGCCAAACCCGTCAAACCTATTGAAACCTTATCTTCGGAAGCATAAGTATTGAGTGAACAACCGATTTTGTAAAATTCCTGTTTTACCTGCGCCGGAGTTAATTTGGAAGTACCGAGATAATCGAGATAATCAAGAGCTATAGCAAGCTTATTATTGTTATTACTACCCATGTCGAAGTTGTAATTCAAATTAAATAATTTATTTTCAGTATTTTCTTTATAAAAAACTTCTATATTACTTTTCATTTTCAGCTTTTTCATATCTTTTGAAAAGTCAATAAAAACGGGCTCAATAATTGCCGGTTCTTTACTTGTTATCTGTTTTAAAAATTCGGACTGGTCGGTTCTGTTGACTTTCAATGGAGTTATATGTGGCTTCGTTATTCTCACCACGTTTTTATCAACGCCTGTTCTTTTATATACCACAACATAATTATCACCATAATACTTTTTTGCAAATTCCATTACATCCTGCTTTGTGATTTTTGATAAACGTTCAATTTTGTTCACTTCATCTGTCCATGGGGTTTCAGTAATAAATGCATTTGTCATTTCTGATGCCCTTGCTCTGTTGCTTTCCTGCTGTTTGATTTCATTCAGCTTAAAGTCATTTATAATTGCAGGAATGAGCCAATCTGGAAATTCACCTTTCTTGATAATTTCAATTTGCGAAAGGAGCAAATCCTTAACATCCTCAAGCTTCTGTCCTTCTTTCGATTTGCCCGATATTTCATGAATAGAATAATCTTTCATAATGTCTGTAAATGAAACAGCCGAAAGCACTTTCTGTTCCTGAATAAGATTAATGTCTATCAAACCCGCAACGCTGTTTGAAAGTATCATGTCAGTAATTTCGAGCAAATCTGTTTCCTTTGTGTTTGTTCCCGGAAAACGAAAGCCGATATCTACAGATTCAGCGTCAGGTCCTAAAACTTCCTTAACTATTGGTTGTGCAATTGGGTACTCAACGGGTGGAATGTATGGTTTAATATCTTTCATTTTCATTCCTCCGAATTTCTCGTCAATGAGTTTAATAATTACATCGGGATTGAAATCACCTGCAAGACATATTGCCATATTGTTCGGAAGATATCTTTCACTATAATATTTTTTTATTGCTAGCAATGATGGATTTTTTAAATGTTCGGTTTTACCTATTGTTGTTTGTGTACCATATTGATGTTTCTGAAATAATCCTGCCATCAATGCTTCTTCTATTTTTCTTTCATCCCTGTCGGCGTACATATTACTTTCTTCATAAACAGTTTCAAGCTCTGTATGAAATAAACGAAAAACAGGATTTCTGAATCTCTCAGATTCAATGTCGAGCCATGTTTCAAGTTGATTTGAAGGAATGTCATTTATATATGCGGTTACTTCGTTTGAAGTGTATGCGTTTGTACCCTTAGCACCAAGCACGCCAACCATTTTGTCATATTCATTAGGAATTGCATGTTGAGCTGCCAGCCCTGAAATACTGTCAATCTCAATATATATTTGTTTTCTTTTATTTGTATCCTTTTCTGCACGATATACTTCAAAAAGATTATCTATCTTATCAAGTAAAGGTTTTTCCTTCGAATAATCTTTGGTGCCAAACCTATCAGTTCCTTTGAACATCAAATGCTCAAGATAATGTGAAAGTCCTGTGTTATCGGCAGGGTCGTTCTTGCTGCCTT